>NZ_JBHVPD010000049.1:0-72823 GCF_042887525.1 Kitasatospora sp. NPDC057936 | reverse complement strand
CTCCCCACCCCCGCCGCCATGGTCCCCACCCTGGAGGCCCTGGCCGCCGCCCGCTGAACCGCCCCGGCACCCGGCAGGCGCCGGGCCCCCCGCCGGCGGCGTTTGCGGGTGGGGCGGGGGGCGCCGCCCCCCCCCCACCGCCCGGCCGACCCGGTCGCGCTGCTCGCCGAGCGGGCGGCCGCCGGGCACGAGCCCACCCTGCGGGCGCTGGACCGGGCGGGGCAGGCCCTGGGGCTCGCCCTCGCGTCCGCCGTGGAGCTCATCGACCCGGACGGCCTGGTCCTCGGCGGTGCCTACGCCGAACTCGCCGACTGGCTGCTGCCGTCCGTGCGCGCCGAGTTGGCCGCCCGGGTCACGGTGCGGCCCTGGGCCCCGGAGGCGCTGCGCCCGTCCGCGCTCGGTCGGCGCGGCCCGCTGCTTGGCGCGGCGCTGACGACGGTGCGCCGGATCATGGCGGACCCGTTGCTGCTGCCCGCCGGGTGATCCGGGGCCCGTACCCCGCGGTCAGTCGTGCTCGGCCACGATCATCGCGTGGCCGTCCCCGGTGGTGACCCGCACGTGGACGTACTCGCCGTCGTACTCCCAGGGCAGCTCCAGCCCGGCCGGCTGGAGCCGCACCGAGCGCGGGGCGGCGGCGAGCCGGACGGCGACCGGCACGTCGACCAGCGGGAACGGGTCGTGCACCAGGTCGAGCTCCGGGGTCTCCCGGGACGGGACGAAGCTGATCAGGTGCACCACGGTGCCTGCGGCGGTGCGCTTCACGGTGGTCTCCAGGTGGACCGGCCCGCCGGCACGGACGAGCGGGTCCGGCAGGAGCCGGTCCAGGGCGGCGCCGAGCAGCCGACGGTACGTCTCCAGGCCGTGCTCGTGGAAGGCCTCCAGCAGCGACACGGTCACCGCGGCCACCCCGTCGCCGACGACGACGGCCGCCTCGTCGGTCGGGTCGGCCGGGGGAGTGTAGGAGTGACCGCAGAACCGGTCCCAGGACCGCGGGAAGTAGGGCGCCACCACCCGGGCCAGGACCTCGGCGCCGGGCAGTGCCCGGGCGGTCAGCCGGGAGCCGTGGCTGATGACCGGGAAGTCCTCCGGGACCCCGGGAACGCCCTGGCAGGCGAGGAACACCTCACCGGCCGGCGCGGGTGCGAGCCCCTCGACCGGGAGGTCGGGGAGGGCGGGCTCGGTGCCGTTCCTGAGCAGCGCCGGCCCGACCAGCAGCACGGCGCCGCCGGCCCGCCGGTACGTGTGCAGGCGCTCCGCCAGGGCGTCGTCGACCGTCGTGGTCTCGGGCACGACGACCGCCCGGTACCCGCTCAGGTCGGCCGTCGGCGGGACCACGTCGAACTGCGCCCGGAGCTGTTGCAGCGCCCGGACGGCGCCGATGTTGCTCGCGCCCGGGTTGTCGCCGAGGCCGGGGTCGGTGACCACGGCGACCTCGCTGACGACCCGGCCGCCGTCGAGGAAGGGCTCGCACTCCTCGATGTGCCCGTAGACCGAGCCGATGAGCTCGTACACCGCCGGAGCGGCGACGCCCCGCGGGTGCAGCACGTCGCCCACGCCGCTGGTCAGACCGTGGCTCAGCATCTGGCTGGTCTCGTACAGCAGCGCCGCCCGGGGCTTGAGGGCGGCGTTGTCCCCCCAGCTCTCGTGGAACCGCCCGGTGTGGCTGAGGACGGGCAGTCCCATGGGGCGGACGAAGCGCGCCACGTACGGGAGGAACGCGTAGCCCCAGCCGCCGGTGGGCAGGCCCTCGATCTCGACGTGCCGGATGAACTGGCGCTCCTCGGGCAGTCCGGTCTTGGGCCGGCTGTTGAACCAGACGCTCTGGGCGGCGTCCGCGGGAAGGGCCTTCTCCACCATCGCGGAGTAGCGTGCCATGTAGCGCCGGGCCACGAGGTTCGCGTAGCGGTTCCGGTGGTCCGCGTCGGCCGGGTCCAGCCCCTCGCGGCGCATCCCGTCCACTGCCCAGCGGCTCGCGCTGGGCTGGTTCCAGCACATGTCGATGAAGATGCCGTCGACCGGGGCGAAGCGCCGGAGCACCTCGTCCAGTTGATCGGCGAAGTAGTCGGCGTAGGGGCTGGACATGTCGAGGATGTTCCAGGCCGCCTCGAAGGCCGAGGTGCTCCAGCGGGCGAGCTTCAGGTCCTCGCCGTGCGCGATCCACTCCGGGTGCTCCCGGGCGGCGAACTCGTCGACCTGGAGGGACAGGTAGATCGGTGCGCGGATGCCCACGGCGTGCAGGGCCTCGACCTGCTCGGCGAGCAGGTCGAGGCCGGGGGCGAGCCCGGGGTGGCGTTCCGGCCGGTCGGTCCCGTAGTAGAGGTGGCCGTGGTGGCACTTGGCGAAGACGGTCACGCTGTCGACGTGGGCGTCGCGGAAGGCCCGGGCGAAGGTCACCGGGTCGAAGTCGCGTCCCACGTCGGGGATGTCGGGGCCGGTGTGAAAGTCCAGGTGCACGGTCCGGCGAGGGAAACGGCGGAGGGTGTGAGCGTTCACATCGCGTGGGGTCATGGGATGGATTTATAGGCCGTGGGCGCCGAGGAGTCCAGGGATTCGGGCATGATACATCCGATGAATGGCCGTATTTCACCGGCCATACCGCGAAGATATGGCCGAAATCCCGATGTCACGTTTGTGAGTCATCGGATGCCTCTACTTGTCGTCGGCGACATCGACGCCACCGTCTCCCGACCCGCCGACCGGTACGCGAAGTACGCGCTGTTCTACGCGCAGGCCGCTGTCGACGGCAAGACGTTCAAGCCGGGTCCGACCGACCACCAGTCGACCATCGTCGCCCTGCCCAACGGGCTGGAGGACCAGCTGCCCGTGTCCTTGGTGACGAAGGACAACGTCGACGACAAGACCCTCTGGGGTAACAACCTGGGCACGTGACACGCCGATCGAAGTGTGTGGCGCCCGTCCTCGGGCGGGCGCCACACGCGTTGGTCAAGCGGCGGGGAAGGATCCTAGAGGGACGGGTCCAGGAAGGCGCGGTCGTAGACTTCCAGCGAGCGGATCGACGCCCACGTGTTAGCGTTCACACCACCGGTGACGGTCACCCGGACGTAGCGGGTCCGGGCCGTGAACGTCGCGGTCTGCACCTGGACGGCGGAGGAGTTCCCGGTCAGGTCGGCGAGCGTCGACCAGGTGGACCCGTCGGCGGAACCGTCGATCCGGAACTGGTAGGCGTGCCCCGGCAGTTCCCAGGCGATCCGCGCGCCCGTGACCGGCCGCACCGAGCCGAGGTCGGCCTGCAGCCAGTGGCCGGTGTTCCCGTCGGCCGCGCACCAGCGGCTGGAGGTGTCCCCGTCGAACGCGTTGGCCGGAACGTTCCCGTGCGAGGTCTCCGAACCGTCGGCCGTGGCCGGGCAGCCGCGGGCGATGTCCGTCGGCACCACCGGGCGGTCGAGCACGATCGCCACGACCGTGTCGTCGGGGTAGCGGGTGCGGTCGATGCCCGTGATGGTGACGGCGTTCCCGCTCGCCGAGCCGAAGGACAGCGCGCTCTTGGAGACCACGTCGTAGACCGAGGTGACGTTCGCGTCGCCCAGGGACGGCGTCGTGAAGCTGCTGCCGCCGTTGTACCCGGCCAGCAGGTGTGCGTAGACGGTCCGGTCGGCGAAGGTGAAGCCGTACTGGCCGTCCACCGGGTTCCACGGGCCGCCGCGGGTGTTGTACACGGCCTCCCGGTTGGCGTTCATGAACCCGCCGAGCTGACGGATCACCGCGGCCTGCGTGCTCGGGACCGTACCGGTCGCGTCCGGGCCGACGTTGACGAGCACGGACATGTCGCGGACGAAGGAGTTGACGAACAGGCCCAGCGCTTGGGAGAAGGGCATGGCGGAGTTGCCGCTGTACCCCCAGCTCCCGCCGACGCTGAACGTCTTCTGGACCAGGCGGCCGTACCGGATCGGACCGCTCGGCACGCCGGAGCCCTCGTCGAGGTCGTAGTCGCCCACCCATCCCGAGCGGGAGTTGGACACGGCGTTCGGCTGGTGCCGGCGCAGCACGCCGGTGAGGCCCAGCGGCCTGCCGGTGCCCGTCTCGGTGTCGCCGTACGCGGCGTCCACCTGCCAGCCGTTGCCGCCGTCCCGGTACTGACCGGGCTCCCAGAAGAACGACCCCGACGCGTCGGTGCCCTGCTGCGCCAGCCAGCCGCCGTCCCACCAGATGTCGTCGATCGCGCCGTAGTCGGTGACCAGCTCCTTCACGGACTGGTACACCTCGTTCTTCATGATCCGGGCGTTCTCGTGGTAGTCGAAGCCGGCCGGATCCGAGCCCTCGTAGTTCCACGGGTACACGCTGTTCGGCAGCACGCAGTCGGAGGTGAGCGCGGGGCTCGGCGGCTTCGAGCCGCTCACGTCGTAGTAGCCGGGGTAGCGCCAGTCGATCGGCGAGTAGTAGAGCCCGACCCGCAGGCCCGCCGCGCGCACGGCGTTCACGTAGCCCTTGACGAAGTCCGTGCCGGCCGGGAAGGGGGCGGAGCCGGTGGTCCAGGCATTGGGGTGGCCGCTGGGCCACAGGGCGAACCCCTCGTGGTGACGGGTGGTCAGGACGACTTCGGCGGCGCCGAGGTCCTTGGCCAGCTGCGCCCAGGCGGCGGGGTCGTAGGACTGGGACTGGCTCGCGAACGAGCCGGCCCACTGCGCCCGGTAGGAGGTCGGCGCGGTCTTCGAGTAGAACATGTTCCACTCACCCTGGGCCGCTGCCGAGTAGACACCCCAGTGGATGAACATGGACACCTTGTTGTCGCGCATCCACTGGATCTTGCTGTCCGGCTGCTGCCAGGCCCCCTGGTCGAGCTTCGGGACGCGCAGCGGGACGAGGGGCAGCGCGGCGCCTCCGGTCGCGGCGTCAGCGGTCACGGCGTCCCCGGTCGCGGCGGCCTCGGCCCGGCTGCCGACGGGTCCGATGACCGTGGCGGCGGTGGCAACTGCCAGGCCGGTGAGCATGCTTCTCCGGCTGATGGATCGTGGCATGGATGCTCCATATGTCCTGGAATGCTCGCAAAGGGAGTGGCCTGGCGAGTCAGGTACATGTATGGCGGCGCACGGAGTGGCGTGTCAAGACATCTGACGGCGATATGTCGGATGAATCAAGGCCGCTCCGCGTTCATGCCGGGAGCGGGTGAACGTTCTCAAGAAGGCGGGCAGTCTGCTCTGAATTGGGGAGAATCAGCAGGTCAACGTGATGATATGTGCCCCTGGCCGACTGGGCTTGCGGCACTGTTCCGCTTCTCCGTCGGCTCGGCCTTGCAGATGGGGTGGCCCGGAGGATGCTTAGTCATCGGATCAATCCGGTGCGGGCGGGTCGTAAGGGCCCACCCTCCCCGCCGGCGGCCTCAAGGGCGAGAGGTCACCCGCCGGCCCGACACGATCTCAGGCGGCGCCGTCCGGGGTGGGGCAGGCACTGTGCACCAGGCGCCGGGCCAGGTCGGTGGTGCGGCGGGCGGGACCGTCGGGGCCGAGGACGGTGGCGGTGGCGTAGGCGCCGTTGAGGACCAGCAGGAGCTCGTCGGCGAGCTGCTCGGGGTCGGCGGCGCGGGCGTCGGCGGCCAGGTCGCGCAGCCAGTCGCGGAGCTGCAGCTTGTGGGCCTTGGCGACCTGGTTGGCAGGGTGCTCGGGATCGGGGAACTCGGTGTTGGTGTTGAGCATCGGGCAGCCCCGGAAGCCGTCCCGCCCGGTGTGGCCGGTGACCGCCGCGAAGACCGCGACCAGCTTCTCGCGCGGCTCGGCCACCTGGTCGGCGGCCTCGCGCAGGCCGGCCAGCCAGCGCTCCGCCCGGTCCTCCACGTAGGCGGTGGCGAGGGCGTCCTTGGTGGGGAACTGGCGGTAGACGGTCGCGTTGCCGACGCCGCTCTCCTTGACCACCAGGTCCATGCCGACCGCGCGGATGCCGCGCTGGTAGTAGAGGTCGCCCGCCACGTCCAGGACGTGCCGCCGGTTCTCCTGTGCCGTCCTGCGGGCCATGGCTTCCTCCTGGGGGCTGGTGCTGGTGCTGCGATCCGATCCGGCCGTCCTCAGCCGCAACTTTGACAGACGGATCGTTCCGTCACAACATGGGTGACGGAACGATCCGTCACATTGACCGCCGCACCCACCGAGGGAGCACCAGGACATGAACCGCCCCGCCACGCCGCGCACCCTGGTCGTCGTCGCGCACCCCGACCCGGGCTCCTCCCGGATCACGGTCGGCCTGGCCGACGCGGTCCGGGACCTGGACCACGTCACCGTGCACGACCTGTCCGCCGCCTACCCCGACGGGCGGATCGACGTCGAGCGCGAGCAGGCGCTGCTGCGCGCGCACGACCGGATCGTCTGGCAGTTCCCCTGGCACTGGTACTCGGTGCCGGCCGTGCTCAAGACCTGGATCGACGAGGTGCTGGCGTACGGGTTCGCCTACGGCACCGGCGGCACCGCGTTGCACGGCAAGACCCTCCAGCTGGTCACCTCCACCGGCGCACCCGAGGAGGCCTACGCGCCCGAGGGCCGAAACCGCTTCACCATGGCGCAGCTGATGGCCCCGCTGGACGCCACGGCCCACCTGACGGGCATGCGGCTCGCCGAGCCCCTCGTGCTGTTCGGCGCCCGCCTGGTCTCCGACGTGGAACTCAAGGCCCACGCCGAGCAGTACCGCACCTTGCTCGCCGCCTGAGAACGTGCCGGGCGGGCGACCGCTCGTTCCTTCCGACGCCGCCGGGCCGGTCACACCTCCTGGTCGGCCCAGAGGTGCGACTCCGCCTTGCCGAGGGTGTCGCGCAGCCACTGTTCGACCCCGGCGACGTGTGCGGTCGCCCAGGCGTGGGCGACCTCGGGCATGCGGCGGGCGATGGCGTCGAGGATGGCGCGGTGCTGCTGGCGGGTGCGGGCCACCGCGTCCTCCTCCGTCAGCCCGCGCCAGATCCGTGCGCGCGTGGTGGGGCCGGACAGGCCGTCGATCAGCGAGCAGAGCACGGTGTTGCCCGACCCGGCCGCGATCAGGTGGTGGAACTCCAGGTCGTTGGCGATGAGTTCGTCGAGCGACGCGTCCTCGGGCAGGCCCTCCAGCATGTCGCGCAGGGCGGCGATGTCCTCGTCGGACATGACCCGGGCGGCCATCGCGGTGGCGGCCGGCTCCAGGATGCGGCGGACCTCCAGGAACTCCAGGACCGTGTTGTCCTGGTGGAAGTCGACGACGAATCCCAGCGCGTCCAGCAGGACTTCGGGCTCCAGGCTGGTGACGTACGTCCCGTCGCCCTGACGCACGTCGAGCACCCGGATGAGCGAGAGGGCCTTGACCGCCTCCCGCAGGGAGTTGCGGGAGAGGCCGAGCCGGTCCGCGAGGTCGGCCTCCTTCGGCAGGCGCTCACCGGGGCGGAGCTCACCGCTCACGATCATGGCCTTGATCTTCTCGATCGCCTCGTCGGTGACTGGCACGACTACGCCCTCCTGGTCATCTGATCTTCGCAGCATACGGGTTCCGCCCGGGGCGGCCGCGGTGCCCGGAAGCACCGCGGCCGCCCCGGACGGTCGTCACAGCTCCCACACGACGGGGAGCCCGGCCGCGCCGCCCGCCTCGGAGTAGTCGTGGACGACGTCGAGGAGCTCGGCCATCCGCGCCTGCCAGGCGATGTTGACCGGGAGGTACTCCAGCTCGGCGAGCAGCCGGGCGTAGTCCGCGCACTCCAGCAGGTGGAACAGCTCGGACCCGCTGCGCCAGATGGTCCAGGAGGTCACGCCGGCGGCCCTGATGGCGTCGGTGAGTTCGGCCGGTACCTCGCGGTGCGCGGCCTCGTACTCCTCGATCCGGTCCTCGCGGACGCGGGTGTGCAGGGCGATCCTCATGACTGCTCCGGGTGTTCGGGGTGGGGCGGGCCGGTGGTGCCGACGGGCTCGACGATGATCACGTCCAGGGTCCGGGGCCCGTGCACGCCCTCGACCCGGGTGAGTTCGATGTCGCTGGTCGCGGAGGGGCCGGAGACGAAGGTCAACGGCAGGCGCGGGTCCAGGCGCGCCAGCGCCGCGGGGACGTCGTCGACGATCTGCTCGGCGCGGACGACGCACAGGTGGTAGTCGGGGACGAGGGTGAGCGCGCGCCTGCCCTGGCCCGGCCCGGTGTCCAGGACGATCGTGCCGGTGACGGCGATGCCGACGGCGGCGAGGGTGACGGCGCCGTCCAGGGCGTCCAGGGCGGGGACGTCGAGGGGCTCCCGGTGCCATTCCCGGTTCCCGGGTGGCAGGAGCTCGTGGGGGAAGCCGTCGGGCACCGCCAGGCGCGTGGCTCCGCGCGCGGTGAGGGCGGCGGCGATGGCCCCCGGCAGGCCGGCCGGGTCGGTCCGGGTGACGGTGGCCCGGTAGTCGGCGACCCGCTCGGCGAACAGCGCCGTGAGGTCCTCGCCGGGGGCGGTGTGGCCGCGCCGGTAGTCACGGGGGACGGGGACGTCGTCCGGGCCCTCGTCGGCGGGGACGTCCGCGAGGGCGGCGCGGATCCGGGCGAGGACGGCCTCGCGGGTGCTCGTCACTTTCCCTCCCGGTTCTTGCGCCACCAGGCGCGGAACGACTCGGCGGGCGGCGCGGGGGTGTCCCGTTCGGCGGACCAGGCACCCAGGGGGCCGGGGCCGGGCAGCCGGCCGATCCGTCCGTTCCGGGCGAGGGCCCGGCCGCCTAGCGAGGCCGCCTTCTGGGCGGCGGTCAGCAGCGCGGGGGAGTCGAGGACGGTGGCGGCCGCCTTCATCGCGAGTGCCTCCGCGCCGGCTAGGCGCCCGGTGCTCCGCTTGGCCCGGACCGCCGAGGCCCGCAGGTGGACCAGCAGCTTCGGAATGTCGATCTTCACCGGGCAGGCGTCGTAGCACGCCCCGCACAGGGTGGAGGCGAACGGCAGGCTGGCAGCGCTGCTTTGAGTGTCACTGCCGACGCCGACCAGCTGCGGGGTCAGCACGGCGCCGATCGGCCCCGGGTAGACCGAGCCGTAGGCGTGTCCGCCGGTGCGCTCGAAGACCGGGCAGACGTTGAGGCAGGCGGAGCAGCGGATGCAGGCAAGGGCCTGGCGGCCGACGGTGTCGGCGAGGGTGTCGGTGCGGCCGTTGTCGAGCAGCACGAGGTGGAACGCCGACGGGCCGTCGGACTCCGTGATGCCGGTCCAGGTGGAGGTGTACGGGTTCATCCGCTCGCCGGTGGAGGAGCGGGGCAGCAGCTGGAGGAACACCTCCAGGTCGGTCCAGGTGGGCACGACCTTCTCGATGCCCATGACGGTGATCAGGGTCTCGGGCAGGGTCAGGCACATCCGGCCGTTGCCCTCGGACTCGACCACGACGACGGTGCCGGTGTCGGCGACGGCGAAGTTGGCGCCGGAGACGGCGACCTTCGCGCGGAGGAACTTCTCCCGCAGGTGCCGGCGGGCGGCCTCGGCGAGCTCGGCGGGCTCGTCGGTGAGCCCCTCGGGGGCCGGCTGCCCCCACTCGCCCATCCGCTCGGTGAACAGGTCGCGGACCTCGGTGCGGTTGCGGTGGATCGCCGGGACCAGGATGTGGGAGGGGCGGTCGTCGCCGAGCTGGACGATCAGTTCGGCGAGGTCCGTCTCGTAGGCGGTGATGCCGGCCTCGGCGAGCGCCTCGTTGAGCCCGATCTCCTGGGTGGCCATCGACTTGACCTTCACGACCTCGCGCTCGCCGGTGGCGCGCACCAGCTCGGTGACGATGCGGTTGGCCTCGGCGGCGTCGGCGGCCCAGTGCACCGTCCCGCCCGCCGCGGTGACCGACTCCTCCAGCCGGAGGAGGTGGTGGTCGAGGTGGCGCAGGGTCCGCGTCTTGACGGCGTCGGCGGCGTCGCGCAGCGCCTCCCAGTCGTCCAGCTCCGAGGCGACGGCGAGCCGCTTGTCGCGGATGACGGTCGTCGCCCGCTTCAGGTTGGCCCGCAGCCGGGTGTCGCCGAGGGCCTCGCGGGCGGCGTCGGGGAAGGACGGTGAGCCCAGCCAGACCACTCCGCGGTCGCCGGGGGCGGTCACGTTCTCACTCCTTCGGTGCCGGCGAGGATCTCGGCCAGGTGCATGGTCCGCACCGCCGCGCCCTGCCGGGACAGGCCGCCGCCGATGTGCATCAGACAGGAGTTGTCGGCCGTACACAGGAATTCGGCGCCCGTCCCGAGGACGGCCTTCACCTTGTCGGCGAGCATCGCGCCGGAGGTGGCGGAGTTCTTGACGGCGAAGGTGCCGCCGAAGCCGCAGCACGACTCGGCGGCCGGGAGCTCGACCAGGTCGAGGTCCTCGACCGCCCGGAGCAGCCGTTGCGGGCGGTCGCCGAGGCGCAGTGCGCGCAGCGAGTGGCAGGTGGGGTGGTAGGTGACGCGGTGCGGGAAGCGGGCGCCGACGTCGGTGACGCCGAGGACGTCGGTCAGGAACTCGGTGAACTCGTGTACCCGGGGCGCCAGTTCGGCGACCTGTCGGCGCAGCTCCGGGGAGCCGTACTCCTCGGCGAGGACGGGGTGGTGGTCCCGGACGAGGCCGGCGCAGGAGGCGGACGGGGTGACGACGGCGTCGTACTCGCCGAAGGCGCGCGCGAAGCGGGTCACCAGCGGCGCGGCCTCCGCCGGATAGCCGGTGTTGACGTGCATCTGCCCGCAGCAGGTCTGTTCCATGGGGAACTCGACGGTGTGGCCCAGCCGTTCGAGGACGCTCACGACGGCCCGGCCGGTGCCGGGGAACATCGTGTCGTTGAAACACGTGATGAAGAGCGCGACGCGCATCAGCCGGTGCCCTCCGGGGTCGGTACGTCCGCGGGAAGCAGCCCGCGGTCCTTGAGTTCGGTCCAGAGCGCGGCGGGCACCGGGTGGCGCAGCATCGCGGCGGAGTCCCGGACTTCGGCAGCGCTGCGGGTGCCGACCAGGACGCTCGCCACGGCGGGGTGTCCGAACGGGAAGCGCAGTGCCGCTGCGCGCAGCGGCACGCCGTGCTGCTCGCAGACGGCCTTGAGGTCGAGCGCCCGCGTGAGGAGTTCCTCGGGCGCGGCGGCGTAGTCGAAGGTGGCACCGGGGCGCGGGTCGGCGAGCAGGCCGGAGTTGAAGACGCCGCCGATCACGACGCCGACGCCGCGTTCGGCGGCGAGCGGCAGCAGCTCGGTGAGCCCGCGCTGGTCGAGCAGGCTGTAGCGGCCGGCCAGGAGGACGGCGTCGAGGTCGGTTTCGCGGATGAAGCGGGCGAGGAGCTCGGCCTGGTTCATCCCGACGCCGATGGCGCCGACCATGCCCTCGTCGCGCAGCCGGGCCAGTTCGGGGTAGGCCTCGCCGAGCGCCTGCTCCGCGTGGTCGTCGGGGTCGTGGAGGTAGACGACGTCGATCCGGTCCAGGCCGAGCCGCTCCAGGCTGTCCTCGATCGACCGGCGGACGCCCACGGCGCTGAAGTCCCAGATCCGGCGGTGGGTGGCGGGGACGGCGAAGCCGTTGGCGAGGTCGTCGCCGGCCGGCTCCGGGGCCGGCCGCAGCAGGCGGCCGACCTTGGTGGACAGCGTGTACTCGTGCCGGGGGAACCCGGCCAGGGCCCGACCGAGCCGACGCTCGGACAGGCCCAGGCCGTAGTGCGGGGCGGTGTCGAAGTAGCGGACACCGGACTCCCAGGCGGCGGCGACGGCCGCTTCGGCGTCGGCGTCGGACACCGGTGTGAACAGGTTGCCGATACCCGCGGCGCCGAAGGCGAGTTCGCCCACCTCCACGGCGCTGCGGCCCAGCGGCCGGGTGCGCGGGGTCACGGCCGCGGCTCCGGCCGCAGGCGCAGGCCCGCCATGCCGCCGTCGACCTGCAGGGCCGTGCCGGTGACGCTGCCGGCGGCCGGGGAGGCCAGGTAGGCGACGGCGGCGGCGACCTCCTCGGCGGTGACCAGGCGGCCGTGCGGCTGGCGGCTGTCGAGTGCCGCGCGCTCGGCGGCCGGGTCGTCCGCGGAGTCCAGCAGCCGTCCGACCCACGGGGTGTCCACGGTGCCGGGGTTGACGCAGTTGACCCGGATGCCCTCGCGGACGTGGTCGGCGGCCATGGCCAGGGTGAGCGAGAGCACGGCGCCCTTGCTGGCCGAGTAGAGCGCGCGCTGGGGCAGGCCGGCGGTGGCGGCGATGGAGCAGGTGTTCACCACCGCGGCCCGGGTCGAGCGGCGCAGGTGCGGAAGGGCGGCCCGGGTGGTGCGCACGACGCCGAGCAGGTTGACGTCGAGGACGCGGTGCCACTGCTCGTCGAGGTTGTCCTCCACGGTTCCGATCGCGCCGATGCCCGCGTTGTTGACCAGGATGTCGATCCCGCCGAGGGCCTCGGCCGCCGCCCGGACGCCGTCGCGCACGGAGGCGTCGTCGCTGACGTCGGCGGTGAAGCCCAGCAGCGGCTCCTTCACCCCCGACGGGTCGAGGTCGAGGACGGCCACGCGGGCGCCGCGCTCCGCGAGCAGGGACGCGGTGGCGAGGCCGATCCCGGAGGCGCCGCCGGTGACGAGCGCCGTCAGTCCGCCGAGTTCTGCGGTCGTCATGCGCTCGCCTCCTCCGTCTGCGTCAGTTCGGCGGCCCAGAACGTACCGCGCGGGTAGTGGTAGGTGTCCAGTGCGGACTGGTGCATGGCGGCGGAGAACCCGGGCGCGGTGGGCGCGCGGTAGTGGCCGTCGGTGATCACCACGGGGTCGAGGAAGTGCTCGTGGAGGTGGTCGACGAACTCGATGACGCGGTCCTCGGTGGTGCCGGTGAGCGCCACGTAGTCGAACATGGACAGGTGCTGGACGAGCTCGCACAGGCCCACGCCGCCGGCGTGCGGGCACACCGGGACGCCGAACTTCGCGGCGAGCAGGAGGATGGCGAGGTTCTCGTTGACGCCGCCGACCCGCGCGGAGTCCAGCTGGAGGACGTCGATCGCGTCGGCTTGGAGCAGCTGCTTGAACACGATGCGGTTCTGCACGTGCTCGCCGGTGGCGACCTTGACCGGGTGGACGCCGCGGCGGACGCTGGCGTGGCCGAGGACGTCGTCGGGGCTGGTGGGCTCCTCGATCCAGTACGGGTCGAACTCGGCGAGGGCGTTGGTCCACTCGATGGCCTCGCCGACGTTCCAGCGCTGGTTGGCGTCGATGGCCATCCGGATGTCGGGTCCGACGGCGGCGCGGGCGGCGCGGCAGCGGCGGATGTCGTCGGCGAGGTCGGCGCCGACCTTGAGCTTGATCTGGGTGAAGCCGTCGGCGATGGCCGCCTTGGCGAGGCGGGTGAGCTTCTCGTCGGAGTAGCCGAGCCAGCCGGGGGAGGTGGTGTAGGCGGGGTAGCCGCGCTCGAGGAGCCGGGCGGCGCGTTCGGCGGCGCCCTCCTTGCCCTTGGTCAGCAGCTCCAGGGCCTCGTCGGGGGTGATGGCGTCGGCGATGTAGCGGAAGTCGACCTGGGAGACGAGCCAGGCGGGGTCGGCGTCGGCGAGCAGCTGCCACAGCGGCTTGCCCTCCGCCTTGGCGGCGAGGTCCCAGACGGCGTTGACGACGGCGCCGATGGCCATGTGCATCACGCCCTTCTCGGGGCCGAGCCAGCGCAGCTGGCTGTCGCCGATCAGGTCGTGGTAGAGCGATCCGGGGTCGGCGCAGAGCTCGGCGACCGGGCGCCCGAGGACGTGCGGGCGGAGCGCGTCGATGGCGGCCACCTGGACGTCGTTGCCGCGTCCGATGGTGAAGGTGAAGCCGTGGCCCTCGGGGCCGCCGTCGGAGGTCCGCAGGACGACGTAGGCGGCGGAGTAGTCGGGGTCGGGGTTCATCGCGTCGGACCCGTCCAGCTCCCGCGAGGTGGGGAAGCGGATGTCGTAGGTGTCGACGGCGGTGATCCGCGCAGTGGTTGCGGACAAGGGGTTGCCTTTCACGCGTTGGTGAACGTCTGGCGCTGGGTGCCGAGGCCGTCGATGGACAGCTCGACGGTGTCGCCCGCGCGCAGGTAGGGGGTGCCGGGCAGGCCGAGGGCCACGCCGGCGGGGGTGCCGGTGTTGATGACGTCGCCGGGGTTGAGCACCATGTACTGGCTGAGGTACCAGACCAGGTAGGCGACGTCGAAGATCATGTTCTTGGTGCTGCCGTCCTGGCGCTGCTCGCCGTTGACGCTCAGCCGCAGCGCGAGGTCCTGCGGGTCGCCGGCCTCGTCCGGGGTGACCAGCCAGGGGCCGAGCGGGTTGAAGGTCTCGCAGGACTTGCCGATGTCCCACTGGGCGGAGAACTCAAGCTGGAACTCCCGCTCGGAGACGTCGTTGCTGATCGCGTAGCCCGCGATGCACTGCGCCGCCTCGCTCGGGTCGGCGAGGTAGCGGGCCCGGCGGCCGATGACGACGGCGAGCTCGACCTCCCAGTCGGTCTTCACCGAGCCGCGCGGGATCAGGACCTCGTCGAAGGGGCCGACGACCGTGGACGGGTCCTTCATGAAGACCACGGGCCGCTCGGGGACGGCGGCGCCGGTTTCCGCGGCGTGGTCGCGGTAGTTGAGGCCGATGCAGACCACCTTGCCGGGGCGGGCGACGGGGGCCGCGATCCGCAGGTCGGACGCGTCCACGACGGGCAGCGAACCCTCGGCCAGTGCGGCGCGGACCCGGCCGATCCCGCCCGAGGCGAGGAAGGCCCCGTCGATGTCCTCGGTCAGGCCCGCGAGGGCGTAGACCGTTCCGTCCTCGTCGCGGACGGCCGGCGTCTCCGCTCCCGGCTCGCCGACTCGCAGCAGCTTCATGGTGGCTCCCATCAACACATCGGATGTATCCGTGGTGCCACGACCATACGAGGCTGCCTCGGGCATCGCAAGGATTCCTCCGATGTTTGCTCGCGGGCTGCCCGGACTCGCCCTCAACTACGCAGGTGAAACCGCGCATTGGGGCCCCGGCCGGGATGGGGAAGGGGTGGGGATCACGGTTGGGAAGCATCCGAGGTTTCCTCTTGTCAGTCGGATTTCCGGCTCGTAAAGTCCTCGTCACCAGCAGCCATCCGATGACTGCCGCCGGATGCCCGGACGCCTCGCGATCCGCCCCCACCCGCGCCGCGGCGGCGCCGGCCTTCCCAGCCAAGGAGACCCAGCACCATGAAGCCTCGCTCCTCCAGAATCGCGGCTACGGCCGCCGCCGTGGCCCTCCTGGCGGGCTTCGCCACGGCCTGCAACCGCGGCAGTGACTCGACCTCCTCCGCCTCCGGCGGCGGCAAGCCGGCGATCGGCATCGACCTGCCCCGCGCAGACTCCGACTTCTGGAACTCCTACGCGCAGTACATCAAGCAGGGCGCCTCCTCCCAGGGCCTGAACACCCTGCCGGTGAGCAACTCGCAGAACGACGTGACCAAGCTGGTCGCCAACGTCCAGGTCTTCCAGAACACCGGCGCCAAGGCCGTCGTCATGGCCCCGCAGGACACCGGGGCGATCGCCTCCACCCTGGACCAGCTCTCCGCCAAGAAGATCCCGGTCGTCAGCGTCGACACGCGTCCCGACAGGGGCAACGTCTACATGGTGGTCCGGGCCGACAACAAGGCCTACGGCACCAAGGCCTGCGAATTCCTCGGCAAGCAGCTCGGCGGCAAGGGCAAGGTCGCCGAACTCCAGGGCTCGCTCAGCTCCATCAACGGCCGCGACCGCTCGGAGGCCTTCGCGGCCTGCATGAAGGAGAAGTTCCCCGACATCCAGGTGATCGAGCTGGCCACCGACTGGAAGGGGGACGTCGCCTCCGCGAAGCTCCAGTCGACGCTGGCCGCCAACGCCGACCTCGGCGGGATCTACATGCAGGCCGGCGGCGCCTTCCTGCAGCCGACCCTCGCCCTGCTCCAGCAGAAGGACCTGCTCAAGCCCGCCGGCCAGCCGGGGCACATCGCGATCGTCTCCAACGACGGCATCCCGCAGGAGTTCGACGCCATCCGCAAGGGCGACATCGACGCCACCGTCTCCCAGCCCGCCGACCTGTACGCCAAGTACGCGCTGTCCTACGCGCAGGCGGCTGCCGAGGGCAAGACCTTCCAGGCCGGCCCGACCGACCACGACTCCACCATCATCCAGCTGCCCAACGGCCTGGAGGACCAGCTTCCCGCGCCCCTGGTCACCAAGGACAACGTCGACGACAAGGCCCTGTGGGGCAACAACGTCAGCAAGTGACCAGGCCCCCGCGGGCGGGCGGAGCACGGCACCCAGGCCGATGGCCCGCCCGTCCGCGGAACCCACGGAGAGGACACCCCGCCATGGCGGATCCCAGCCCCGTCCGGGGCCCCGTCGTCGAGGCCGACGGGATCAGCAGGCGCTTCGGCGCCACCGTCGCCCTCAGCGACGCCCGCATCTCGGTCGCCCCCGGTGAATCGCACGCCCTGGTCGGGCGCAACGGCGCGGGCAAATCCACCCTCGTCTCGATCCTCACCGGGCTGCAGAACCCCGACACCGGCACCCTGCGGTACAACGGCGAACCCGCCCCCGCCCCGGGCGACACCGACGCCTGGCGCTCGCGCGTCGCCTGCGTCTACCAGCGCTCCACGATCATCCCCGCGCTGACCGTCGCGGAGAACCTCTTCTTGGACCGGCAGAGCACCGGCGCGCTGCGCCCGATCAGCTGGAAGCGACTGCGGCACCGGGCGAGCGAGTTGCTCGCCGAGTACGGTGTGGACGTCGACCCGACGGCCCGCGCCGAGGACCTCACCGTCGAGCAGCGCCAGTTCGTCGAGATCGCCCGCGCGCTGTCCTTCGGCGCCCGGTTCATCATCCTGGACGAGCCCACCGCCAAGCTCGACGCCCGCGGCATCGAGAAGCTCTTCGCCAAACTGCGCGGACTCCAGGAACAGGGCGTCGCGTTCCTGTTCATCTCGCACCACCTGCAAGAGGTCTACGAGCTCTGCAGCACCGTCACGGTCTACCGCGACGCCCGGCACATCGTCACCGCCCCGGTCGCCGGCCTCGACCAGCACGCCCTGGTGGAGGCGATGACCGGCGAGTCCTCCCGCGGCATGGAGCCCAGCTGGTCGGCGACCGGCCGAGCGCTCCCGGACGACGCGCCGCCGCTGCTCGACGTCACGGGCCTGAGCCTGGCCGGCCACTACGGGGACGTCGACCTGACCGCCCGGCCCGGCGAGGTGGTCGGCCTGGCCGGCGCCGCCGCCAGCGGCAACGTCCAGCTCGGCGAGACCCTCGCGGGACTGCACCGGCCCGTCGCCGGGACCGTCACCGTCGCCGGACGACCGGTGCGCACCGGAAAGGTCCCCGCCGCGCTCGCCGCCGGCATCGGGTTCGTCC
The DNA here is from genome assembly GCF_042887525.1 of Kitasatospora sp. NPDC057936. Taxonomy (NCBI): domain Bacteria; kingdom Bacillati; phylum Actinomycetota; class Actinomycetes; order Kitasatosporales; family Streptomycetaceae; genus Kitasatospora; species Kitasatospora sp. NPDC057936. Next base: position 55,632 of record NZ_JBHVPD010000049.1, on the reverse strand, counting down.
CCGAGGACCGGCACATCCAGGGACTGATCCCGCAGCGCAGCGTCGCCGAGAACGCGACCCTCACCGTCACCGGCCGGCTCGGCCCGTACGGCACCGTCCTGCCCTCGCGCACGCGCGGCTTCGCCCAGCGCATGATCGGCGACCTCGACATCAAGACCCCCGGCCCCGGCACCCCGGTGTCCGCGCTGTCCGGAGGCAACCAGCAGAAGGTCGTCATCGCCCGCGCGCTGGCCACCGAGCCGCACGTCCTGGTCGCCATCCGCCCGACCAACGGCGTCGACATCAAGTCCAAGGAATCCCTGCTCGGCACCATCCGCCAGGTCGCCGACGACGGGAGGACCGCCCTGATCGTCTCCGACGAACTCGACGACCTGCGCGTCTGCGACCGCGTCCTGACCATGTTCCAGGGGCGCGTGGTCGCCGAGTTCGAATCCGGCTGGAGCGACGACGAACTGGTCGCGGCCATGGAGGGCATGTCCGGCCCGACCGACACGAAGGAAAGCAATGTCTCCCACCACTGAGCTTCCCGAGCTCCCCGGCGCGGCGGCCGACGCCCCCGCGGGCCGCCGCCTCGACCTCGCCCGCTACCGCGACCTGTCGCTCGTCCCGGTCCTGTTCGTGCTGGGCGTCATCGGCTTCATCGTGTCGCCGGCCTTCCTCACCTCCGACAACCTCCTCGGCGTCGGCCAGCAAGCCACCGAACTGAGCCTGCTGGTCCTCGCCGAGGCGCTCATCCTGATCGCCGGGCGGATGGACCTCTCCCTGGAATCCACCATCGGCGTCGCCCCGGTGATCGCCGTCTGGCTCGTCCTGCCCGACCACGGCGCCCGCTTCAACGGCCTCGGGCTCTTCCCCACCTGGACGGCCATCCCCCTGTGCCTGCTGGTCGGCGCCCTCATCGGCGCGATCAACGGCTTCCTCATCCTCAAGCTGCGCCTCAACGGCTTCATCGTCACCCTCGGCGCGCTCACGCTGCTCCGTGGCCTCCAAGTCGCCATCTCCCAGGGCCAGTCCATCGTCAACGTGCCGGACTCCTTCCGCTACCTCGGCAGCGCGAGCTGGCTCGGCGTCCCGGCCGCGATCTGGATCTGTGCCCTGCTCTTCCTGATCGGCGGCAGCGCCCTCGCCTGGCTGCGGCACGGCCGTGCGCTGTACGCGATCGGCGGAAACGCCGAGGCCGCCCGGGCCGCGGGCATCCGCGTCGACCGGATCACCTGGGCCGTGCTGATCCTCGGCGGCCTGCTCGCCGCCTTCGCCGGCGTCCTCTACACCGGCCACTACGGCTCGATCTCCGCCGATCAGGGCAACGGCTGGATCTTCCAGGTCTTCGCCGCCACCGTCATCGGGGGCGTCAGCCTCAACGGCGGCCGCGGCACGCTCTTCGGCGCCCTCACCGGTGTCCTGACGCTCCAGCTCGTGGTGAACGTCATGACCCTGGCCGGTGTCCCGCCCCTGTGGAACCAGTTCCTCAACGGCGCGATCATCATCATCGCGCTGATCATCTCCCGCTACGCCTCCGGCGAGAAGCAGGAGTAGTCCGAGGGCCGTCACCCGACCGTGCCGGACCGTCCCGTCCGGCACGGCCGCGTCGTGGGCCGGCGGCGTCCGGGATCACGTCGGGCCGAGGCTCTGGGCGCACCAGATGGTCTTGCCGCTGGTGCTGTGTCGGGTGCCCCAGCCCTGGGTGAGCTGGGCGACGAGCATCAGGCCCCGGCCGCCCTCGTCGAAGGTGCGCGCCCGGCGCAGGTGCGGGGAGGTGTCACTGCCGTCGGAGACCTCGCAGATCAGCGAGGTGTTCCGGATCAGCCGCAGCCTGATGGGCGGTTGGCCGTACTTGATCGCGTTGGTGACGAGCTCGCTGACGACCAGTTCGGTGACGAACGCCGTCTCCTCCAGGCCCCAGACGGCCAGTTGGTCGGCGGCCAGCCGCCTGGCGTGCGCCACCTGCGCGAAGTCGGACTCGATGTCCCAGTCGGCGACGTGGTCGGGGTCCAGCGCGCGGGTGCGGGCGAGCAGCAGGGCCGCGTCGTCGGTGCGGTGCTCCGCCAGCATGGCCTTCATCGCCGTGTCGCAGAGCGCCTCCAGCGACGCGGCCGGCTCGCTGAGGACCCGGAGCAGATCGGCGGTCCCCTGCTCGGCGCCGCGCTCGCGGCTCTCCACCAGGCCGTCGGTGTAGAGGGCGAGCAGACTGCCTTCGGGCAGCTCGATCTCGGTCGCCTCGAACGGCAGCCCGCCGACGCCGAGCGGGGGCCCCGGCTGGGCTTCGACGGCGGTGCCGGTGCCGTCCGGCGAGACGACCAGGGGCAGCGGATGGCCCGCGCTCGCCATGGCGCAGCGGCGGGAGACCGGGTCGTACACGGCGTACAGGCAGGTGGCGCCGGTCTCGCCGGTCGGCTCGTAGCCGCCGTCGGGCCGGGGGTCGTCGGGGAGGTGGAGGACCAGGTCGTCCAGGTGGGTGAGCAGCTCGTCGGGCGGCAGGTCCACGTCGGCCAGGGTGCGGACCGCCGTGCGCAGCCTTCCCATGCTGGCCGAGGCGTGCACGCCGTGGCCGACGACGTCGCCGACGACCAGGGCGACCCGGGCGCCGGACAGCGCGATGACGTCGAACCAGTCACCGCCCACGCCGGCGCCGGCTCCCGCGGGCAGGTAGCCGGAGGCCACGTCGATCGCGCCGTGATACGGCAGCCGCTGGGGCAGCAGGCTGCGTTGCAGGGTCAGCGCGAGGGCGTGCTCGCGCGTGTAGCGGCGGGCGTTGTCGATGGCGACGGCGGCCTTGGCGGCCAGTTCCTCGGCGAGGATCAGATCGTCGGCGGTGAAGGCCTCGGGCCGGTCGCGGCGGGCGAAGGCGACGACGCCGAGCACGGCGCCGCGTGCCAGCAGCGGCACGGTGATCTTTCCTGTCAGCCCCTTCGCGGCGATGGACCGGTCGATCAGCGGGGTGCCCGGCGGCCAGTGGGCGGGATCGGCGGCGAGACCGGGGCCGAAGGCCCATTCGCCGCCCTGGTTGGGTTCGGCGGCGAGCTGCACCACGGACCTGCCGGCGGACATGCAGCGGGCGGCGACGGAACCGGGGGCGTAGCTGACCCGCGCGGACGGTCCGGGCGGCAGGTCGGGGTCCTCCTTCGCGCTGTGCCGGGCGGCGCGGCCGAGCGTGATGGTGCCGCCCGCGGCGACCGCGGCGGAGGCGGGCGGTTCCTCCCCGCGCAGCACCTCGTCGAAGAGGTCGACGGTGACGAGGTCGGCGAAGCCGGGCACCGGGGTCTCGGCCAGTTCCCGGGCGGTGCTGGTCACGTCCAGGGTCCGGCCGATGCCCCGGGTGGCCTCGTTGAGGATGAGCAGGCGCTGGCGGGCCCAGTACTCGGCGCTCATGTCGAAGCCCCAGTTGGCGACCGCGCGCACCGTGCCCCCGGCGTCCCGGACGGGCCAGATGCTGGTGGCCCAGGCGTTCGCGTAGGCGCTGCCCAGCGGCTTGAAGATCGTGATGAGCCGCGCGGGCACGCCCGTCCTGGCCACCTCGGAGAGCTTGTCGGTGTACGGGACGCCCTGCAGCTCGGGGAACAGCTCGCGGTACTTCTCACCGCGGATCTGCTCCTCCGTGTGCGCGATCACCCGGCACGCGGCGGCGTTCACCCACAGGAACCGCAGGTCGGGGTCGTAGACGCCGAGGGCGAAGGGGCACTGCTCGAAGGCCCGGTCGGCGATCACGGGGCGGCGCGCCCAGCGTTGCACGGTCACCACGCGGCCCACCGCCAGGCCGTCGGCGCCGCGCAGGGGGTGGGCCGTCACCACGGCGTCCACCGTGGAGCCGTCCCGGTGGCGCACGGCGATCAATCCCGTCGGGTCCGGGCCGTCATTCCCGGCTCTGTCATTCCGGGGGCTGCCATTCCCAGGGAAGCCCGGCGGGGGATCGACCAGGAAGTCCGCCACCGGGCGGCCGACGGTCTCCTCGGCCGTCCAGCCGAGTAGCAGGAGTGCGCCCTCGCTCCAGCCGCTCACCACGCCGTCCGGGTCGACCACGACAACGGCGGTGGGTGCGTCCTTCTCGCCAGTCGTCTCCACGCGCGCCTCCGTCCGGGCAGCCGTGCACGCCGGAGGGGGAATTCCGGCGCCACGCTCCAGCCTAGGTCCGGCCCCCGCCACGCGCGCTCCCACCGACGAGGACGGGGAGCGGTCATGGCACGACGACCAGCTTCCCGCGGGTGCGGCCGGTGCGGCTGGCGTCGAAGGCCTCACCCGTCCGGTCCAACCGGAAGGTCCGGGCGACCTCCACCGTCAGGGCGCCGCGGTCGACGGCCGCGGCCAGTTCGGCGAGCTTCGCGCCGTCCGGGCGGACCCAGATCCAGTGGCCGCCGTGCTGCGACACCCCCGGGTCGGCGATGGAGACGTGCCGCCCGCCATCTGCGAGCACGGCCAGGGTCGTCTCCAGCTGGCCGCCGACGAAGTCCGCGACGGCCGAGACACCGCCGGGCGCCAGCGCGCGCACCCGGTCGGTCAGGCCGTCCCCGTACGTCACCGGTTCGGCGCCGAGCCCGCGGAGATACGCGTGGTTGCGCTCCGAGGCGGTGCCGATCACCCGGGCACCGCGGTCGCGGCCGAGCTGCACCGCGAGGCTGCCCACGCCGCCGGCCGCGCCGTGCACCAGGAGCACGTCTCCGGGCCCGACCGCGAGCCCTTCCAGGCAGCGCAGCGCGGTGAGGCCGGCCAACGGGAGCCCGGCCGCCTGCGCCCAGTCGAGTCCGGCCGGCTTGCGCGCCACCGCGGGCGCGGCGACCGCGACGTACTCCGCGAAGGTGCCGGCCTGGACCACGTCCTTGCGGGCGTAGGCCATCACCTCGTCCCCGGGCGCGAACTCGGGTGTGTCGGGGCCGGTCCGGGTGACCACGCCGGCCACGTCCCAGCCGGGGACGACGGGGAAGACGGTGTCCATCATGCCGTCCAGGCCGCCCGCCATGACCTTCCAGTCGACCGGGTTGACGGAGGCCGCCCGGACCTCGATCAGGACCTGGCCGGGACCGACCTTGGGGTCGGGCACCTCGCCGTACCGCAGCCGCGAGTTGTCCGGGGCGTACGAGTCGTAGGTCACCGCGCGCATGAACGGACCTCCAGGGAACCGGTGTTGCAGCCGGGCGGGCAGGGCGCTGTGGGCCACGCTATGCCGGGGGCGGGCGGTCGGCATCCGGGGCGGGTGCCGACCGCCGCCGAGGCCGACACGGATGGCGTGCCGCTGCCGACTGCGGCTTGCCGTGGTTGTCGCACCCCTGGGTGTGGTCGCCCGGACCGGAAAGGTTGCCGTCGTGGTCGATATCCTTCCGGAGGAGGTCGTCGTCGAAACTTTCCGTCAGCCCTCCGATCCCCGGCGTGGTCCGTCGGATCCGTCCGACGGACCGTCGACCGTTCGCGGCGGGGCGGTGCTGCTGCGCTCGACCAGGCTGGTGGCGAGGTCCACCCGCAGCGTGCCGGGCCGGACCCCGCGGGCCAGGTCGATGACCAGGCGCGTCGCCACCTCGGCCATCTCGGTCAGCGGCTGGCGCACGGTGGTCAGCGGCGGGCCGACCCAGCGGGCCAGCGGCAGGTCGTCGAAGCCGACCACGCTGAGGTCCTCCGGGATGCGCAGTCCCAGCTCGCGGGCGGCCTCGTACAGGCCGAGCGCCTGCAGGTCGTTGCCGGCGAACACGGCGGTCGGCCGGTCCGGCAGGCCGAGCAGCTCCAGGCCGAGCCGGCGGCCGGACTCGTGGTGGAAGTCGCCCTCGCGGACGAGCTGCGCGTCGTACGGGATGCCCGCCATGTCGAGCGCCGCCCGGTAGCCGTCGGCCCGGGCCCGGCTGCACATCATCCGGGCGGGGCCGCCGATCAGCCCGATCCGGCGGTGGCCGAGGTCGACCAGGTGGCGGGTGGCGGCCAGGCCGCCGTCCCAGTTGGTGGTGCCGACGGCGGGCACCTGCTGGCCCGGGTCGCCGGCCGGGTCCATGACCACGAACGGGATGTCCCGGCGGGCCAGTTGCTCCCGCAGGGAGCGGTCCAGGTCGGACAGCACCAGCACCACGCCGGTCGGGCGGCGGGCGAGCACCGCGTCCACCCACGACTGGCCGGGGCCGTGCCGCTCGGCGGCCTCGGAGAGCACGATGCTCAGGCCCTCCTCGCGCACCGCGTTCTCGACGCCGCGGATCACCTCCACCGCCCAGGCGCTCTCCAGCTCGTGGAAGACCAGCTCCAGCAGCGGGGCCGCCTGGCGGTTGCCGCGTCGCCGCCGGTAGCCGTGCCGCTGCAGCAGCTCCTCCACCCGCTCCCGGGTGGCCGGGGCGACATCGGCGCGCCCGTTCAGGACTTTCGAAACTGTCGGCGCGGAGACCCCGGCCTCCTGCGCGATCTCGGCGAGCGTGGCCGCTCTGGTCACGAGTTCCTCCTGCACTGCCCCTGCCGGGCGAACTCCGTTGTCGGTGGCGGTACGGCCCGGCCGTGGCCGTGTCGTACCGCACGGATGCTAGCCCGCCGACCGGCCGATGCCGATCCCGTCGGCGCTCTTGACTGTTGGTCAGGTCGGTCCTAGGTTTCCCACAGCATTTCGGCAACTCACTCGAAACATTCGAACCAGAGGGCAGGATATGCGATCGAGAATCGCCGCGATCACCGCGGCCACCGCACTCGTGCTGGGCACGTCCGCCGCCTGCGGTTCGGGCGGCACCTCCTCGGACGCCGGCGCCGGGACGATCCACGTGCTGGTCTACGGCGACGCCGCCAACAAGGTCGAGAAGCAGATCGTCGACACGTTCAACAAGACCTCCGGGGTCAAGGCGGTGCTCGACACCGTCCCCGGCGCGGACTACCAGCAGAAGCTCCAGACCGTCATCACCACGCCGCGGGCCCCCGACGTCTTCTTCAACTGGGGTGGCGGCTCCATCCAGCCGTTCGTCAAGGCCGGTCTGCTGCTCCCGCTGGACGACTTCATCGCCAAGGACCCGGGCCTGAAGGACAACTTCCTGTCCTCGGTGTTCAACTCGGCGGTGGTGGACGGCAAACCGTACGGCGTGCCGATGCGCGGCACCCAGCCGGTGCTGCTGTTCCACAACAAGAAGGTGCTCGCGGACGCCGGGCTCACGCCGCCGAAGACGTGGGACGACCTCGTCGCCGCCGCCAGGACCCTGAAGGCCAAGGGCATCACCCCGATCGCGCTCGGCGGCGGCGACCAGTGGCCCACCCTGATGTGGTTCGAGTACCTCTACGACCGGATCGCCGGCCCCGGCCTGTTCCAGCGGGCGCTGGGCGGCGACCGGGAGGCCTGGGCGAGCGAGGACAGCCGCAAGGCGCTGGCCACCCTCAAGCAGTTGGTCGACGCGGGAGCCTTCGGGAGCAACTCCGACTCCGTGAAGTTCACCGACGGCGGCTCCCCGGCCCTGGTCGCCAAGGGCAAGGCCGCCTTCGAGCTGATGGGCTCCTGGTACTACTCCACGCAGCAGGACGCCAACCCGGACTTCGCGAAGTCCGGCCTCGGCTACACCGGCTTCCCGGCCGTGAGCGGCGGCAAGGGCGACCCGGCCGACGTCGTCGGCAACACCAACAACTTCTACTCCGTGCTGAAGAAGACCAAGCACCCGGAGGCCGCCGCAGCCTTCCTCAAGCTCATGTACTCCGACGAGTTCGTGAAGGCGCAACTGGCCATCGGCAACCTGCCGACCACCACCGGCACCGCCGGCTTCCTCGACCTCTCGGCCAGCCCCGCCTACTCCAAGGACCAGTACGAGCTGGTCAAGGCCGCCCCCTCGTTCCAGCTCTCCTGGGACCAGGCCTACCCGCCGAGCGCCATGACCCCGATGCACACCGCCGTGCAGCAGTTCTTCGACGGCAGGACCGACGCCGACGGCTTCATCAAGGCCATGCAGGCCTTGCCGGCCTCATGACGCGCGGTGCCGGCGCCGGCCCGGGGACGACCCGCCCGGGTGTCGTCTGGGCGGTGCCCGCGGCGGTGTTCTTCCTGTTGTTCGCGCTCACACCGATGGCGCTCGTCGCCGTGCTCTCCTTCACCAGCTGGGACGGCATCGGCGAGCCGCACTTCAACGGCCTGGACAACTGGCGCACCCTGCTCCACGACCCCGTGATGCTCCAGTCCGTCTGGACCACCCTGCTGCTCACCGCCCTCGGCGTGGTCACCCAGACACCGGTCAGCCTCCTGCTCGGCGTCTGGGCCGCCGGGCACCAGCGCAACCGGGCCGTGCTCTCCGCGGTCTACTTCGTGCCGCTGCTGCTCTCGGCGACCGCCGTCTCGGTGGTGTGGCGGGCCGTCCTCGACCCCAACTTCGGCGTGCCCGCCCAGCTCACGTGGCTGTTCGGCGACGGCAACCTGCTCGGCAGCAGGAGCGGCGCGATCGGGGTGCTGACCTTCGTCGGCGTGTGGCAGTTCACCCCGCTGCACGCGCTGATCTACCAGGGCGGCGCCCGGGCCGTCCCGCAGGTGCTCTACCAGGCCGCGGCCGTCGACGGGGCGGGCACCGTACGGCAGTTCTTCCACATCACCCTGCCGCAGCTGCGCAACACCGTCGTCACCTCGGTGATCCTGATGGTGGTCGGCGGCCTGACCACCTTCGACACGGTGCTGATCCTCACCCAGGGCGGTCCGGGCACGGACACCACCGTCACTGCCTACTACATGTACCAGAAGGCGTTCAAGGGCTTCGACTTCGGCACGGGGTCGGCCATCGCGCTGGTCCTCGTGGTGGTCGCCACCCTGATCTCGCTCGCGGTGGTCAGGCTCTCCGGCTACGACCGGATGCGCGGCACGACGGAGGGCCTGTGATGCGCCGACGCCCCAACCTCCTGGCCGGGTTCGGCTCCCTGGTGTGGCTGGTGCTGGTCGGCCTGCCGCTGTACGTGCTGCTGATCGCCACCTTCCGCACCCGCTCCGACTACTCCACCGAGGGCCCGCTGAGCCCGCCCGCGCAGTGGACGCTGCGGAACTACCTGGCCGACCTCTCGGGCGGCTTCGGCAAGGACCTCCTCAACACCCTGACCGTCACCGCGGGTGTGGTCGCCATCGTGCTGCTGGTCGTCCCGCCCCTCGCCTACGCCATCGTGCGCGCCCGCGGCCGGGCCACCGGCTGGGTGTTCCGGATGTTCCTGCTGGGCCTGGCGATCCCCGCCCAGGCGGTGATCGTGCCGATGTTCTACGTGATCGGCAGGACCGGCCTGTACGACCACCTGATCGGAGTCATCCTCCCGACGGCCGCCTTCTGCCTGCCCGTCTGCACCCTGGTGCTGACCGGCGCCATGCGCGACATCGGCCCCGAGCTGTACGAGGCGATGGCGATGGACGGCGCGTCCCCGGCGCGGGTGTTCCGGCAGCTGGTGCTCCCGCTGTCCAAGGGCGGGCTGGCCTCGATCGTGGTCTTCGCCGCCCTCCAGGCCTGGAACGGCTTCCTCTTCCCGCTGATCCTCACCCAGTCCGACTCCACGAAGGTCATCACCCTCGGCCTGTACGAGTTCCAGACCGAACACGGCGTGGACGTGCCCGGACTGCTGAGCGCCGTGGTGCTGTCCATGCTCCCCGTCTTCATCGTCTACCTGTTCGCCCGGCGCGCCCTGGTCCAGGGCCTCACGGGCTTGGGAGGGAAATGAACGGCCTCGGCAACTCCCCGAGCACGGCTCCCTGGCAGGACCCCGCACTGACGCCGGAGGCCAGGGCGGACGCCCTGATCGCGGTGATGACCCTGCGGGAGAAGACCGCCCAACTGGTCGGCGTCTGGGTGGGCGCCGACAGCGAGGGCGGAGAAGTCGCCCCGCACCAGCACGAGATGGAGCAGCCGCCCGACCTCGACGCCCTCCTGCCGCACGGGCTCGGCCAGTTGACCCGCCCGTTCGGCACCGCCCCGGTCGACCCGGCGCTCGGCGCGCTCTCGCTGCTGCGCACCCAGCAGCGGATCGCCGCCGCCAACCGCTTCGGCATCCCGGCGTTGGCCCACGAGGAGTGTCTGGCCGGCTTCGCCGCCTGGGGCGCGACCGCCTACCCCGTCCCCCTGTCCTGGGGCGCCACCTTCAACCCGGAGCTCGTCAAGGCGATGGCTGCGGCCATCGGGCGCGACCTGCGGGCCGTCGGCGTGCACCAGGGCCTCGCCCCGGTGCTCGACGTCGTCCGCGACGCCCGGTGGGGGCGGGTCGAGGAGACGATCGGCGAGGACCCGTACCTGGTCGCCACCGTCGCCACCGCCTACGTCCAGGGCCTGGAGTCGGCCGGGGTCGTCGCCACCCTCAAGCACTTCGCCGGGTACTCGGCCTCCCGCGCCGGACGCAACCTCGCCCCCGTCTCGATGGGCCCGCGCGAGCGCGCCGACGTCATCCTGCCGCCCTTCGAGATGGCCGTCCGGGAAGGCCGTCCGCGCTCGGTCATGCACGCCTACACCGACACCGACGGCGTCCCCTCCGCCGCCGACGAAGCCCTGCTCACCGGACTGCTCCGGCACACCTGGGGATTCACCGGCACGGTCGTCGCCGACTACTTCGGCATCGCCTTCCTCAAAACGCTGCACGGCGTCGCCGAGGACTGGTCCGACGCCGCCGCCCTGGCCCTGGCCGGCGGGGTCGACGTCGAGCTGCCGACCGTGAAGACCTTCGGGCAGCCGCTGCTCGACGCGGTCGCGGCGGGCAGCGTCCCGGAGGACGTGATCGACCGGGCACTGCGCCGCGTCCTCGCCCAGAAGGCCGAACTGGGCCTGCTGGACGCGGACTGGAGCCCCGTACCCGCCGCCCTCGCCGACGCGGACCCGAGCGAGCCGGAGGCGCTGCGCGGCACGGTGGACCTGGACCCGCCCGCCAACCGCGCGCTCGCCGCCGAAGTCGCCGAGCAGGCCGTGGTGCTGCTGCGCAACGACGGCCTGCTGCCGCTGCGCGGCCCCGCCCGGATCGCGCTGATCGGCCCCAACGCCGACGAACCCACCGCGGTGCTCGGCTGCTACTCCTTCCCCGTGCACGTCGGCGGACAGCACCCGAAGACCCCGCTCGGCATCGAACTCCCCACCTTGCGAGCGTCGTTGACGGAGGAGTTCGCTGACAGCGAGGTGCGGACGGTGCGCGGCGTGACGGTCGACGGCGAGGACACCGCCGGCATCGCCGAGGCCGTACGGGCCGCCCGGTGGGCCGACGTGGTGGTGCTCGCCCTCGGCGACCGGGCCGGGCTGTTCGGGCGCGGCACCAGCGGCGAGGGATGCGACGCCGCCTCGCTCGAACTGCCCGGCAGACAACGGGACCTGCTGGAGGCGGTGCTGGACTCCGGGACGTCCGTGGTGGTCACCCTGCTGGCCGGTCGGCCGTACGCGCTGGGCCGCGCGGTCACCGGAGCGGCAGGGATCGTCCAGTGCTTCTTCCCCGGCGAGGCCGGGACCCGGGCGCTCGCCGGCGTGCTCAGCGGGCGGGTCAACCCGTCCGGGCGCCTGCCCGTCTCCGTCCCCGCTCACCCCGCCGTCCAGCCCGCCACCTACCTGGCCGCCCGGCTGGCCCAGGCCGACGACGTCTCCAGCATCGATCCGACCCCCGCCTACGGCTTCGGACACGGGCTCGGCTACAGCGAGTTCGCGTGGTCCGGCCTGGACGTGCAGGTGGCGGAGACCGGGACCGACGGCGCGTTCCGGCTCGGCTTCGAGCTCCACAACACCGGCGCGCGGGCGGGGGCGGAGGTGGTGCAGCTGTATCTGCACGATCCGGTGGCAAGCGTCGTGCAGCCGGTGCAGCGGCTGGTCGGCTACCGGAGGATCCGGCTCGAAGCCGGAGCCGGCTGCCGGGTGGAGCTGACTCTTCCCGCCGACCTGGCGTCCTTCACCGGCCGCGACGGCAGGCGGATCGTCGAACCCGGCGCGCTGGAACTGAGGATCTCCGCCTCCAGCACCGACCACCGCCTGACCGTCCCGCTGCGCCTCACCGGCCCGCCGCGCCCGCTCGACCACACCCGCCGACTGCACCCGACCGTCGCCGTCCACGACCTCCCACAAGCCGCCACCCCGTAACGGAGGAGGCCCCTCGAACCCGACGGGCCGTGGCTCATTCGCCCGCGGCCACGGGCGCGGGCGCTCTCCGCTCAGGGTGGGCGGCCGCCGGTGTCCCGGGGTCAGCCGGTGATCGGCTGTGCGGGCAGCACGTGGTCACCGCCCTTGTCGGTGCTCAGGCACAGCGAGCAGACGGCCGCCTCATGGGTGGCACAGGCGGCCAGGTCGGGGCGCTCGTAGGGCTGGTGGCAGACGTGGCAGTCGAGAGTGACGGCGCTGGGATTGCCCGCGGCGTCGAGCAGGGGCTCGTCGATTCCGTCGCCGGTGCGGCGCAGGTAGTACCGGCCCTTGGTGACGGTCGCCATCAGCGGGGTGAGGACGAAGGCGATGACGGCGGCGGCCACGGGCGAGTACGGCTGGAGGGTGTCGCCGAGGGCGTGGAAGTACATGGCGATCGACAGGCCCGAGGCGGCGACGAAGGCCACCACGCCGACCGGGTTGACGGCGTACAGCATCCCGCGCCGGAACTCGGGCTGGAGCGGGGAGAGCTTCAGCAGGTACTTGTTGACGCCGATGTCGGTGGCGACGGTGACGACCCAGGCGATCGCGCAGTTCGAGTAGAAGCCCAGGATGCTGTTGAGGAAGCTGAACATGTCGGCTTCCATCAGGGCGAGCGCGAAGCCGAGGTTGACCAGGACGAAGACCATCCGGCCGGGGTAGTGCCTGGTGACCCGGGTGAAGGAGTTCGTCCAGGCCAGCGAGCCGGAGTAGGCGTTGGTGACGTTGATCTTGATCTGGCTGATCACGACGAGGGCCACCGCGAGCGGGATGACCAGCCAGGACGGCATCATCGCGTCGAAGGCGCCCTTGAACTGCCGGATCGGCTCCGGGGCGGCGGTGGCACCGACCCCGGCGATGATGTAGACGGCGAGGAAGACGCCGATGGCCTGCTTCAGGGCGCCGAGGACCACCCAGCCGGGACCGGCCATGATCACGGCGGTCCACCAACCGCGCTTGTTGGCCTCGGTCTTGGGCGGCATGAAGCGCAGGTAGTCGATCTGCTCGCCGATCTGCGCGATCAGGGACAGGCAGACACCGGCGCCGAGCAGGACGGAGGCGGGGTTGACGCCCCCCTCGCCGTCGGTGCCGGCGTAGGAGAGGAAGCGGTCGACGGTGCCGGGGTCGTCGGCGATCAGGTAGACCAGCGGGGCGACCATCAGCACCAGCCAGACCGGCGTCGTCCACACCTGGAGCTTGCTGAGCGCCTTCATGCCGAAGATCACCAGGGGGATCACCATCAGCGTGGAGACCGCGTAGCCCAGCCACAGCGGCAGCCCGAGGCCGAGCTCGAGGCCCTGGGCCATGATCGAGCCTTCGAGGGCGAAGAAGATGAAGGTGAAGCTCGCGAAGATGACGCTGGTCAGCACCGAGCCGTAATAGCCGAAGCCGGAGCCACGGGTGATCAGGTCGAGGTCGATGTTGTAGCGGGCTCCGTAGTAGGCGAGCGGGAAGCCGGTGACGAAGATGACCACTGCGGCCACCGCGATCGCGACAAGCGCGTTGCCGGTGCCGTGGGCCAGGCCGATGCCGGCGCCGATGGAGAAGTCGGCCATGTACGCGATGCCGCCGAGCGCGGTGGTCGCCACGACAATTGGGGTCCAGCGGCGGTAGCTGCGGGGCGCGAAGCGGAGGGTGTAGTCCTCCAGGGTCTCCTTCGTCGCCTGGCTCTTCTCGGCGTCGGGTGGTGTGGTCGTCGTCGGACGCGACTCGGTGGTGGTCATGGTCCGCCTTTCCGGGGTGCGGTGTGAGCGGACACGCTAGGAACCGCTTGTTTCCCCACGAGCCCGCGCGGTGTGAACGGCGCGTAACCGGATGCTCACCCGCGACGCCGCGCCGCGGCCCGCCGACCGCTTCGAACTCCCTCCAGGCCACCCGATCCACGCCGCATCGTGAGCTGCCACGAGCGGCTCCTCCTTCGAGTCGATACATGGGATGAATCCCGGGTGAAAGGCCACCCGAGGTGGCCAGAGGAAGGGCCGACGCGCGGCATAGTTCCAGGCAGTGTGCCGAGTTCAACGAAGGGAAGGCATTGGATCTCTTCCGAGACATGGGATCACCTGATACGTTGGCGCCGTGTCCCTGACTGACAGAGCCATCGCCCGCATCCGCCGGATGATCCAGGAGGGCGAGCTGGCCCCGGGTTCGAAGCTGCCCCCCGAGCAGCAGCTCGCGGCCGAGCTCGGCCTGTCCCGGAACCTGATGCGCGAGGCGGTCAAGTCGCTCGTCGTCGCCCGGGTCCTGGAGATCAGGCGCGGCGACGGCACCTACGTGACCAGCCTGGCGCCCGGTCTGCTGCTGGAAGGGCTCGGCGGCGCGGTGGAGCTGCTCCAGGGGGACACCGTCCTCGAACTCACCGAGGTGCGCAGGCTCTTCGAGCCGGTCGCCACCGCGCTGGCCGCCACCCGCATCACCGACGAGGACCTCGCCGAGGTGGAGCGTCACCTGGCGGCCATGCGGGACGCACGGGACGACGTCGAGCTGCTGACCCGGCACGACGCCGCCTTCCACCGGGCGGTGATCCGGGCCACCGGGAACGAGACCCTGGCCACCCTGCTGGAGCACATCTCCGGGCGCACGCTGCGGGCCCGGGTCTGGCGCGGGCTGGCCGACGCCGACGCGGCCGGGCGGACCATCGCCGAGCACGAGGCGATCCTCGACGCCCTCGTCGCCCGCGACCCGAACCTCGCCCAGGCCGCCGCCCTGATGCACGTCAACACCACCGAACGCTGGCTGCGCGAGCACCTGGCCGAGGGGGAGGAGATCCCGGCGGCGACGAGACCGCAGCCGGACCCCCTCCGCACCTGACCGACCGTCAACCACCGACCGAGGAGCGATGCGCGTGAGAGTCGACGCGCACCACCACATATGGGAGTCGGGCCGGCGCCCGCACTCCTGGCTCGACGCGCCGGAGCTGGCCTCCATCCGGCGCGACTTCGGGCCGGCCGACCTGGCCCCCCGGGCCCGGGCGACCGGCATCGACCGCACCGTGCTGGTGCAGGTGCTGCCGGACGCCGCGGAGACCCGGGAGTTCCTCGCCCTGGCCGCCGCCGAACCGCTGATCGCGGGCGTCGTCGGCTGGGCCGACCTCACCGCGCCCGGGATCGCCGACACCCTCGCCGCACTGCGGCGAGGGCCGGGCGGCGACCGGCTCGTCGGCATCCGGCACCTGGTCCAGGGCGAACCCGACCCGGCCTGGCTCGCCCGCCCCGACGTCCGGCGCGGACTGCGCGCGGTCGGCGACGCCGGGCTCTGCTACGACCTGCTCGTCCGGGCCCACCAACTGCCCGCCGCCATCGACGCGGTGCGCGCCCTGCCGGAGCAGCCGTTCGTCCTCGACCACCTCGCCAAACCGCCGATCGCGCGCGGAGAGCTGGAACCCTGGGCCGGCCGCCTGCGCGAACTGGCGCGTGAACCCAACGTCTCCTGCAAGCTCTCCGGCCTGGTGACGGAGGCCGACCCGGCCGGCTGGACCGTCGCCGACCTGCGTCCCTACGCGGAGACCGCCCTCGACGCCTTCGGACCCGAGCGGGTCATGTTCGGCTCGGACTGGCCGGTCTGCCTGGTGGCCGCCTCCTACGAACAAGTCGTCCACACCGCAGACGAGTTGACGGAAGGCCTGGAAGCGCACGAGCGTGCGCAGGTCTTCGGCGGCACCGCGGCCCGGATCTACGGGCTGGACGGACCGGCGCGGCCCGGCGACGGGGAGCCGCCGGCATGAAGGTCCGACTCGCCTACGGTGAGACCGGGCTCGACATCGACGTCGACCCGGCCGTCACCACCGTCGTGGAGCCGCTGCACCACTCCGGCGCCGCCGACGAGACGGCCGCGCTCCGCGCCGCGCTGCGCCGACCGGTCACAGGCCGGCCGCTGCGCGAGCGGGTCAGGCCCGGCCAGACGGTCGCCATCTCCGCCTGCGACGGCACCAGGCCCCAGCCGCGCCACCTGATGATCCCGGCCGTCCTGGCCGAACTCGACGGGATCGTCCGGCCCGAGGACGTGGTGATCCTGGTGGCCACCGGCACCCACCGCGGCAACGACCCGGACGAGCTGCGGCGGATGTTCGGCGACGAGGTGGTCGACCGGATCCGGATCGTCAACCACGACGCCCGCGACGACGCGGCGCTCGCGTGGGTGGGCCGCTGGGGCGACGACGTCCCGGTCCGGCTCAACCGCGAGTGGGTGGAGGCCGACGTCCGGATCACCACCGGTTTCGTCGAGCCGCACTTCTTCGCCGGTTTCTCCGGCGGCCCCAAACTGGTCGCCCCGGGCCTCGCGGGCCTGGAGACCGTGCTGGTCCTGCACGACGCCAAGCGCATCGGCGACCCCCGCGCGACCTGGGGCGTCACCCACGGCAACCCCGTCCACGACGACGTCCGCGCCATCGCGGCGGGCACCGGCGTCGACTTCGCGCTCGACGTCGTCCTCAACCGCGACCACCGCATCGTCGAGGCCTTCGGCGGCGACCTGCTGCCCATGCATGCCGCGGCCACCGCCGCCGCCCGCCGCATCGCGATGCGCCCGGTCGACCACCGCTTCGACGTCGTGGTCACCACCAACGCGGGACACCCGCTCGACCAGAACCTCTACCAGTCCGTCAAGGGCATGTCGGCCGCCCACACGGTGGTCAGGCCCGGCGGCCTCATCGTCTGCGCGGCCGAGTGCCGCGACGGCTTCCCCGACCACGGCTCCTACCGGGAGGTGCTCGCCTCGGCCCCCTCCCCGCAGGCCCTGCTCGCGGACATCGGGGCCAGGCCGCGGACCGTGCCCGACCAGTGGCAGGTGCAGGTCCAGGCCCGGATCCAGTCCTCCTGCCGGGTGGTGATGCACACCTCCCACCTCAGCGACGCCGACCTCGCGACCGCCCACCTGGAACAGACCGCCGACATCTCCGCGACGGTCGCCGAGGCACTCGCCGCCGCCGGCCCGGGCGCCCGCGCGTGCGTCCTGCCGGAAGGGCCCATGACGATCCCGTACCTGCGCAGCGGCGGAGCGTCGGCGCCATGACGCGAGGACAGGTCCTGCTGTGCCTGGACAAGTTCCGCGGCTCGGCCACCGCCGTGCAGGCGTGCCGCTGGCTCGCCGAGGGGATCCGGCAGGCGGCACCGGAGCTGAGCGTCCGCGAGGCACCGGTCGCCGACGGGGGCGAGGGGACGGCGGAGGCGTTCCTCGCGGCAGGCTTCGACGCGGTGCCGGTCCGGGTGAGCGGCCCGACGGGCGAGCCGGTCGACGCCCACCTGGCCGTCCGCGGCGACCGGGCGGTCGTCGAACTGGCCCAGGCCTCCGGACTGCACCTGCTGCCCGAGGACGGGCACGCGCCGCTGACCGCGTCCACCTACGGCACGGGCGAACTGCTGCGCGCCGCACTGGACCTGGGCTGCCGGGAGATCGTCCTCGCCGTGGGCGGCAGCGCCACCACCGACGGCGGCGCAGGTCTGCTCCGGGCCCTCGGCGCGCGCGTCGTCGACGCCCGCGGCGCCGAACTCCCGCCCGGCGGCGCGGCCCTGGCCCACGCGGACCGGGTCGACCTCTCCGGCCTGGACCCCCGCCTCCGCGGCGTCCGGCTCGTCCTGGCCTCCGACGTCGACAACCCGCTGCTCGGCGACGACGGCGCGGCCGCCGTCTTCGCCCCGCAGAAGGGGGCCGACCCGGGCCAGGTCGCGGTACTCGAAGCCGGGCTCGCCCGCTTCGCACGACTCGTCGCGGCGCGGCTGGGAACGGACCCGTCCGACCGGCCGGGAGCCGGGGCGGCCGGCGGCGCCGGGTTCGCGGCGCTGGTCCTCGGCGCGAGCCGGCGCCCGGGCGTCGACGTGCTGCTGTCCGAGCTCGGCCTGGACGCCGCGCTGGCCTCGGCGAGCCTCGTCGTGGTGGGCGAGGGCTGCCTCGACGCGCAGAGCCTGCGCGGCAAGGCGCCGATCGGCGTGGCCGACCGGGCCCGCCGCGCCGGCGTCCCGGTCACCGCCGTCGCCGGACGCGTGGAGGTGTCGCCCGCCGAGCTCGCCGCCCACGGCATCACATCGGCCCACTCCCTCACCGACCGGGCCGGCAGCCCCGCGACCGCGATGGCCGAGACGCGACGCCTGCTCCGGGAGACCGGCGCCGAGCTCGCCCGCCGGCACTCTTCCTGACCACAGCACCCCCCGAGGAGCAGAGCCGCATGCACCCCACCCGCGTCCACGACCTCGGCTTCGCCCAGGTGGACATCGGCCGCGAACAGCGCCAGGGACTTCCCGAGGTCGTCTACGGGCCCGGCAAGACGCCCGGCCAGATCCGCGCGATCGTCGCCGAACTGCTGCGCGACAACTCCGGCCCGGTCCTCGTCACCCGGGTGGACCCCGGGACCGCCGGGGAGGTCCTCGACCACCTGCCCGTGGGTTCGTACGACGCCACGGCCGGCCTGCTGGTCTGGCGCCCGGCCGAGACGAACGGCTTCGCGCTGACCGTCGTCTCCGCCGGGACCTCCGACTGGCCGGTGGCCGCGGAGGCCGCCGCCGTGGCCGAAGCCGTCGGACTGGCCGTCACCACCGTGCAGGACGTGGGCGTCGCGGGCCTCCAGCGCGTGCTCCGCGTCCAGGAACAGCTGCGGGCCAGCGACGCGGTCGTCGTGGTGGCCGGCATGGAGGGCGCCCTCGCCAGCGTCGTGGGCGGCCTCGTCGGCTGCCCGGTGATCGCCGTGCCCGTCTCCACGGGCTACGGCGCGTCCCTCGCCGGTGTCACGGCCCTGCTGGCCATGCACGCCTCCTGCGCCGCCGGCATCACCGTGGTCAACATCGACTCGGGCTTCGGCGCGGCGATGGCCGCGCACCGGCTCGCCTGGGCGGGGAGCAGGCGCGCGTGATCTGCTGGATCAACCCGTTCACCGGCCTCGCCGGCGACATGCTCCTCGGCGCCCTGCTCGACGCCGGGGCCCCGCTGGAGCAGGTGCGGGCCTCGATCGCCGCCACCGGCCTCCCGGGCTGGGAGCTCCACGCCGAACGGGTCACCGTGCACGGGCTCACCGCCACCAGCGCCCGGGTGCGGGTGACGGACACCGCCACCGAGCGGCGCGCCGCCGAACTGCTGGAGCTGGCCGCCGCCGCGCGGCCCGAGCCGGTGGCCGCGCTCGCCACCGCGGCGCTCACCGCGATCGCCCGCGCCGAGGGCCGCCTGCACGGCACCGATCCCGGCGAGGTCCACCTGCACGAACTCGGCGGCCACGACGCCCTCGTGGACATCGTCGGCGTCGCCGCCGCCCTCCACGCCCTGGGCGTCACGGAGGTGGTCTGCGCGCCGCTCCCGCTCGGCGTCGGCAGCGTCCACGCGGCGCACGGACTGCTGCCCTGCCCCGCCCCCGCCACGCTGGAGCTGCTGTCCGGCGCGGTGGTGACCGGCACCGACCTGCGCGGGGAGACCGTCACACCGACCGGGGCCGCCCTGCTCCGCGCCGCCGGCGCCCGCTACGGCCCGCCGCCCACGATGACGCCGGTGGCGACGGGCTACGGCGCCGGCACCCGCGTCCTCGCCGACCGGCCGAACGTCGTCGCCGTCACGCTGGGCCGCCCGCTGCCCCCGTCCGGCGCGGAACCGGCGGGCGCGGTCGGGGCGGGCGGCGCCGCCGAGGCGGTCGAGACCGTGGTGACCCTGGAGACCAACCTCGACGACGTCACGGGCGAGACCCTCGCCCACACCATCGCGCGGGCCCTGGCCGAGGGCGCGCTCGATGCCTGGACGACGACGGCCGTGATGAAGAAGGGCCGCCCGGCGCACGTGCTCCACGTCCTCGCCCGGCCCGAGACCGCCGCGCACCTCCGGGAGCTGGTGCTCGCCGAGACGGGAACGCTCGGCGTCCGCCAGACCGTCCAGACCCGCGTCGCGGCCCCTCGGCGGACCGGCACCGTCGAGGTCGACGGCATGCCCGTCCGGGTCAAACAGGGCCCGTACGGGGCCAAAGCGGAGTACGACGACGCCGCGGCCGCCGCGCGGCGAACCGGCCTCCCGCTGCGCACCGTCGCCGACCGGGCGCGGCGGCTGGCCGAGCAGGACCACCCGGATCGATGGACGCAGGAGGACGGAACGCCGTGACCAGTGAACCCGGGGGCGGTGACGCCGTCGAGGAGAAGGCCGCCGCGCTGCTGTCGGCGGTGCGCGAAGCGGGGCCCGTCGCCGTCGCGTACTCCGGCGGCGTCGACTCCGCCCTCGTCCTCGCGGCCGCCGCCCGCGCGCTGGGGCGGGGCGGCGTGCTCGCCGTGACGGCCGTCTCGGAGAGCCTCGCCTCCGGCGAGCTCGCCGCGGCCCGAGCGCTGGCCGACACCCTCGGCGTGACACACCTGTCTCCCCGCACCGAGGAGCTGAACCGCCCCGGCTACCGCGCCAACGGGCAGGACCGCTGCTACTTCTGCAAGTCCGAGGTGCTCGACGTCATCGCCGCCGTCGCCCGCGAACACGGCTTCGACCAGGTCGCCACCGGCACCAACACCGACGACGCGGCCGATCCCTTCCGGCCCGGCATCCGAGCCGGGCGGGAGCGCGGGATCCGCACGCCCTTGCTGGACGCGGGCCTCGGCAAGGCGGACGTACGCGCCGTCAGCCGCCTGTGGTCCCTCCCGACCTGGGACAAGCCGGCCACCCCCTGCCTGGCCAGCCGCATCCGCTACGGCATCCCCGTCACCGGCCACCGCCTGGCGCGCGTCGACCGCGCCGAACGGGCGGTGCGCGAGGCGCTCGCCGGCGCCGGACTGCGCTCCGGGCAACTGCGCGTGCGCGACCTCGGCGACACCGTCCGGGTTGAACTCGACGCCGAAGTGGTCCCCGCCGCAGCGGAGTTGACCTCCCTGGCCGACGTGCTGGCCGCCGCCGGCTTCGGTGCGGCGCCGGTCGTGATCGACGGCTTCGCCTCCGGCCGGCTCAACCACGAGCGGCCGCCCGTCACCGAGGAGTCCTGAGATGCCCACCGGCCCGTCCGGACACCGGCCGCCGCAGAGTCGTCGCTACCGTCCCCTGAACACCTTCTTCCGGCCCGTCCACCCGGACGACGGCCCCCGCCCCGCCCACGACCGGAAGGACGCCGCGCCGATGGACACCGCGCCGATGAACACCGCGCCGATGGACACCGCGCCGATGAACACCGCGCCCACGGACACGCAGCACCCCGCCACGGATCCGCTCTGGTACCGGCGCCCCGCCGACGGCCTCCTGGAGGCACTGCCGCTCGGCAACGGCCGTCTCGGCGCCATGACCTACGGAGGCGTGCGCACCGAGCGGATCGAGCTCAACGCGGACACCCTGTGGTCCGGCGGCCCCGGCCCCCGCGACCGGGCCGGCGCCGCCGACCACCTGCCCGCCCTGCGGGAGGCGGTGCGCGACCGCGACCACGCCGGCGCCCACGCGATCGCCACCGCCCACTTCCAGGGCCCCGACACCGAGGCCTACCAGCCGCTGGGCACCCTCCTGCTGACCTTCCCGTCGCTCGGCGAGGACGGCGAGGACGGCGAGGACGGCGCGGCCGACTACCGGCGTGCCCTGGACCTCGACGAGGCCGTGCACACCGTGTCGTTCACGGCAGGAGGAGTCCGCTACCGGCGGGAGAGCTTCGTCTCCGCCCCGGCGGGCGTCCTGGCCGTCCGCCTCAGCGCGGACGCCCCCGGCGCCCTGACCTTCCGTACGAGCCTGACGACGCCCCACCCGGCCACGGCCACCTCCGCCGATGCGGCGGCCCTGTCGGTCCACGGGCGCGCCCCGGCGAGCGTCGCGAGCTGGCTCGGCGGCACGGACACCGTCTACCGGGACGACGAGGGCACGGGCTTCGCCGCCGAGATACGCGTGCGGACGGTCAACGGAACCGCCCGCGCCGTGGACGGCGGGATCGAGGTCACCGGTGCCGACGAGGCCGTGCTCCTGGTCTCCGTCGGCACCGGGTACCAGGACTGGCGGCAGCGGCCCGACGGGCCCGAGGCGGCGCTCGCCGAGGCCCGCAAGTGGCTCGACGACGCCGGGGGACAGGACTTCCACACGCTGCGCGCCGCCCACGTGGCCGACCACCGGCGGCTCTTCGGCGCGGCCTCCCTCCGGCTCCCCGGCGCGGGGCCGGCGGCGGAGCTGCCGACCGACGAGCGCCTCGCCGCCGCCAACGCGGGCACCGCCGACCCGGGCCTCGCCGCCCAGTTGTTCGCCTACGGCCGCTACCTGCTCATCGCCTCCTCCCGGCCCGGGACCCAGCCCGCCAACCTCCAGGGCATCTGGAACACCTTCGTCACGCCGCCGTGGAACTGCGACTGGACGTCGAACATCAACCTCCAGATGAACTACTGGCCCGCCGAGACGACGGGTCTGTCCGAGTGCCACGAGCCGCTGTTCGACCTCGTCGCGGACCTCGCCGAGTCCGGGCGTTCCACCGCGCGGGCGTACTACGACGCGCCGGGCTGGTGCTGCCACCACAACGTCGACATCTGGCGCGCCACCAACCCGGTGCTGGGGGAGCCGATGTGGTTCCACTGGCCCATGGCCGGGCCGTGGCTGGCCGCCCACCTGTGGGACCACCACCTCTTCCACGGGGACCGCGCCTTCCTCGCCGACCGCGCCTACCCCGTCATGCGGGAGGCCGCGCGCTTCCTCACCCACCTCCTCGTCGAGGACGCGGACGGCACGCTGGTGACCAGCCCGTCCACGTCGCCCGAGCACAGCTTCCGGCTCGGTGACGGCACCCTGGCCGCCGTCTCCGCCGGCTCCACGATGGACCACTGGCTCGCCGCCGAACTGCTCGACAACACCGTCGCCGCCGCCCGCGAACTCGGCGTCGACCACGACCTGGCGGAGGACCTGGCCCGGACCCGCGCCCGCCTGCGGCCCCCGTCCATCGCCGCCGACGGCCGCCTCCTGGAATGGCGGGACGACCTCCCCGACGAGGACCCGGGGCACCGGCACCTCTCCCACCTGTACGGCCTCTACCCGGGCAGCGCCGTCGACCCGCTCGCCGACGCCTCCCTGGTGGACGCGACGCGCCGCGCCCTGGACCGCCGGCTGGAACACGGCGGAGGCGGCACCGGCTGGAGCCTCGCCTGGGTGGCCGCGCTGGCCGCCCGCCTCGGCGACGGCCCCCTGGCCGGCCACGCCGTCGACCGCCTGCTCGCGACCTCCGTCGCGGCCAACCTCTTCGACCTGCACCCGCCGCAGCTGTTCCAGATCGACGGCAACTTCGGCATCACCGCCGCCATCGCCGAGACGCTCCTGCAGAGCCACAACGGCATCGTGCGGCTGCTGCCCGCCCTGCCGCCGTCCTGGCCGGACGGCGACGTCCACGGCCTGCGCGCGCGGGGCGGCATCACGGCCGGCCTGAGCTGGCGCCGGGGCGCGCTGACCGGCGCCGAGCTGCACGCCGTCCGGGACACGACGGTCGACCTGTACCTGCCCGAGCGGACGGGCCGTCCGGTGGCGGCCGATCGGGAGGGCCGCGACGCCGCACTCGTCCCGGTTCCCGGTGACCCCCGGCGCTTCCGGCTCCACCTCCCGGCCGGCAGCCGCTGCCGGCTCGCCTTCTCCGGCCCGGCGGGCAGCCAGGTTTAGTGGTGGGGCGGGGGAGGGAGGGTGTCGGCGCTCGGGGCCGTCTCCGGCCAGACCAGCAGGACGGGACAGGGGGCGTGGTCGACGACGAAGCGGGTGGCCGGCCCGAGGCTGTGAGGCCCGAGGCGCGTGCGGTCGCCGTCCCGGGCGAGGACGAGCAGCTCGGCCCCCTCCGCCGCGGCGACGACCTCGCGCTCGGTGCGGCCGCTGCGCTCCACCGGGGTGCAGGGCCGTCCCAGCCGCTCGGCCGCCGCATCGAGGAGGTGCCGGCCCGAGGCGGCTGCCAGACCCTCCATCCGGGTGCCGGGATCACGCTCGGGGTGCCCGCGCCCGAGCAGCCCGGCGAAGGCGCCGTGCGCGGCGCCGGGCACCTCCCGGCCGCTGACATGGAGCAGGACGATCCCGGCGTCCCGCGGCGCGTGCGTCCGGGCGGCGTCGACGCAGGCGGGCCAGGTGCCCTCGGTGATCCAGACGACGACGGTCACGGTGTCAACCTCCGATGGTCTGCAACGACCCCCACAGTGCCACCACGGCCAGCAGCAGCGCAGCGGGCACGACGAGCAGCCCGAGCCGGGTGAACTCGCCCAGGCCGATGTCGGTGTCGTGCTCGCGGACGATGCGCCGCCACAGCAGCGTGGCCAGGGACCCGGCGTAGGTGAGGTTGGGTCCGATGTTCACCCCGAGCAGCACGGCCAGCACCGCGCCGGGCCCTGCCGGGGCGGCCAGTGGCAACAGGACGAGGGTGGCGGGCAGATTGTTGATGACGTTCGCCAGGACCGCCGCCAGCGCCGCCGTGCCGAGCAGCGCGGGCAGCGCGGTGCCCTGCGGGACGAGGTGCCCGAGCGCGGAGGCGAGCCCGTTGTCGACCACGGCCCGCACCACGACGCCGAGCGCCAGCACGAAGGCCAGGAACGGCACGGCGGCCGAGCGCACGACCGCGACCGGGGTGGTGCGCCGCCGGACCAGCGCGCGGACGGCGAGCACGAGGGCACCGGCCAGGGCCGCCCACGCCGGGTCGAGCCCGAGCACGGAGGTGAGGATGAACCCGCCCAGCGTGCCGATGACGGTGGCGAGGGCGAACAGCGGCATCTCCGGCGGCGCGAGGTCGGCCGGGGCCGGGGCGCCCGCGTCCAGGTCGGCGGCGAAGAACCGGCGCAGCACCGCGTACTCGACGGCGATGGCCGCCAGCCACGGCAGCGTCATCAGGGCGGCGAAGCGGGTGAAGCTCAGCCCGCTGGCCGCGAAGGCCAGCAGGTTGGTCAGGTTGGAGACCGGCAGCAGGAGCGAGGCGGTGTTCGACAGGTGCGTGCAGGCGTAGACGTGCGGCTTGGGCCGGGCGCCGAGCCGCGCCGCAGTGGCGAACACCACCGGGGTGAGCAGCACCACGGTGGCATCCAGGCTGAGCACGGCCGTGATCACCGAGGCGACCACGAACACCTGCGCCAGCAGCCGGCGCGGCCGCCCGGCGGCGGTGCGGGCCATCCAGGCCCCGCAGGCGTGGAACAGGCCCTCGTCGTCGCAGAGCTGGGCCAGCACGAGCACGGCTGCCAGGAAGCCGACCACCGGCCCGAGCCGCTGCACCTCGGCCAGGGCGTCCGACGGCGAGATCGCGCCGACGGCGACCACCAGCCCCGCCGCCGGCACGGCGACCACCGCCTCCGGCCACCCCCAGGGCCGCACCACCGCGCAGACCAGGACCAGGATCAGCAGGCCGACGGACAACGCCTCGGCGAACGACGTACTCAGGGTCTTGCTCCCATTCGGGCGGTGGTGACGATCGACGGCCCCATCGAATCAGACACCTCGGGACCGCTGCGCACCAGCTCGGACCCCGTGTCGACCGGGACCGCACCGGCAGAGTCGTCGAGTCGACCGTCAACTGTCGACTCGCGCCAGGTGACCGCGGACGGCGT
Source organism: Kitasatospora sp. NPDC057936 (assembly GCF_042887525.1). NCBI lineage: Bacteria > Bacillati > Actinomycetota > Actinomycetes > Kitasatosporales > Streptomycetaceae > Kitasatospora > Kitasatospora sp. NPDC057936. The sequence continues at coordinate 30,164 of NZ_JBHVPD010000049.1, read as the reverse complement.
CCAGGGTGGTCGCGACGAGGAGCGACTGCGCGACCGGGACGAGGCGGGCCGTGGTGTCGCCCTGCACGGCGGAGTCGACGGACTCGACCATGAGGCGGTAGGGATCCTGGGCCGGGTAGTCGCGGCGGTCTCCGCCGGTGGTGGTGAGCGTGCTGGGGGCGGAGCCGGCGCAGAACGCCGGTGGGGTGAGGGTGATCGAGCCGCCCGTGCCGGTGGTGGTGAACGTCTCGGCCGTGCGGCCGACGAGTGAGCAGTCGACCTCGGCCATTCCCCGGCCGGGGAACTCCAGCAGGAACCGGGTGACGGAGTCGGTGGAGCCGGGGCCCCAGCGCTCCTGTTCGGCCCGCAGGACCGTCGGCGCGCGCCAGCCGAACGCGGCGAGTGCGGCGGAGACGGCGTAGTAGCCGACGTCGTAGAGGGCCCCTCCGCCGAGGGCGGCGTCGAGGCGGTAGTTGCCGGGGGCGGGGGCGAGACCGTCGAACCGGGCGGTGACGGTGTGGACGGTGCCGATCGCGCCGCGGGCGACCAGGTCTTCGAGGTCCCGGGTGCGCGGGTGCCAGCGGTTCCAGGCGGCCTCGACGAGCAGCCGTCCGGCGGCGCGGGCCGTCGCGGTCATGGCGGAGACGTCGGCGACGCATCCCGCCCGATCGGCGACCGGGCGGGATCTCCTTGATCTGGAGGGGAACCGGAGAGCGACTACCCGAGGGCCCGCTGGTGCTTGCCGCCGCCGTCCAGCCCCATGAAGTGGATGGCGTAGGCGGCCATCTGCGTGCCCTGGATGGGAAGTTGGTGCCCGGCGCCGGCGATGCTGTACGTCTCGACCTGGGTGATGCCGGAGCCGTTGGCGTACCGGGCCCGGTTCCAGTCGGCGGCCGGGGTGTCGGTCGACGACGGGCTCTGCCTCACCCCGAGGACGTTCGTCCACTGCTTGGTCTCTTCACCGAGATCGTTGTGGCTCAGGATGGGGTCGGCGGTGCCGTGCCACAGCTGCACGCGGGGGCGCGGCCCGGTGTAGCCGGGATCGGCACCGCGCACCAGGTCGCCCCACCGCTGCGCGGTCATGGAGACCCGGCCCCCGGCGCAAGGGCCGTTCCAGCCGCGCACGGTGCCCGTGTAGAAGCAGTGGTAGGGCACGCCCATGAACGCCGAGCCGGCCTTGAACACGTCCGGGTAGTCCGCGAGCATGACGTTGGTCATCATCCCTCCCGACGACTCGCCGGTGACGTACACGGCGTTGCGGTTCCCGCCGTAGCGCTGCTCGGCGTACGTGATCATCGACATCAGCCCGACCGGGTCACTGCCGCCGTTGCGCGTCAGCGCCTGGTCGGACGAGACGTCCCAGCAACTGCCGCCGGGGCTGGTCGAGGGGTAGATGACGATGAACCCGTACCGGTCGGCCAGCGCGGCGAAGTCGGTGCTGGAGTACAGGTAGGGGCCCGAGCCCTGGCAGCCGTGCAGTGCCAGCAGGATCGGCGGGTTGGCCTTGGCGCTGTTCGGGACGTACAGGTACATCTGCAGGCCGGTCGGGTTGGTGCCGAAGCCCGTGATCCGGGTCAACGAGGCGGCGCCGGCCCGGGGCGCGTTGGACACGTTCACACCGAGTGCGGCGCCGACCGCCAGGAGTATGGCGAGCAGGCGGGTCGTCAGGTACCGGGAACGCAGCATGGAACCTCTTTCTCCGCGGGCTGTTGACAGCGGCGGGCGGTGAGCAGGTCACGCATGTGAGCGCTCACATCGGTGCTCGCGCTCACGGCGTCGCCCTTGCTCTTGTTTCCGGAGTGTTTCGGACTGTTGACGCTGCATCAGCGACTGCGACCTCGTCAAGGAGTGGCTGGGCTTCTTCCCGGCTTCCAGGCTTCCAGGCGATACAGGCCGATCGGCGCGATCCCACTGGTGAAAGTTTCACGGTGACGCCGGTGCGGACGGTCTTCGGGGCCCGGCGCGGGTGGAGCGGCCCGGATCGAGTCAGGGATCGCCTGACATCCCATGTCTGTTGCCGTTAGGTCAGATGAATCACGCCACTGTTGGGCGGCTGCTCGGCAGAAGCTGTCGAAACTCTGGACAAGCACCCGATGTTTGGGCCTTAATCCATCCCATGTCATGGACGTTTCCGACGCATGTCCTTTTGGAGAGGTGACCCCTTGTCCCGCAGTCCTTCAGGCGACACCCGGCCGGTCGGCCGGTGGCGGACCGCACTCGCCGGACTTCTCGCCCTGCTCGGCGCCTTCGCGGCGGTGCTGCTGCCCGCCGCACAGGCCCAGGCGGCCTCGGCCCCGGTGCAGTTCACCCTGGGCGGCGCCCGCACCGACCAGAACGGCAACGCGCTGCAGCTGCACGGACTGGGCATCCTCAAGGTGGGGAGCACCTGGTACGGCTTCGGCGAGGACAAGACCGGTGAGACGTCGGCGAACACCTCGTTCCAGGACATCCCCTGCTACACCTCCGGCGACCTCGGCGCCTGGACCTACCAGGGCGTGGCACTGGCCAAGCAGAGCAGTGGAGATCTGGGGCCGAACCGGGTCGTCGAGCGGCCGAAGGTCATCTACAACGCGTCGACCAGCACGTACGTGATGTACGTTCACATCGACAGCGGCGACTACTCCGAGGCCAAGGCCGGTGTTGCCACCAGCAGCACCCCGTGCGGCCCGTACGTCTACCGGGGCAGCTTCCGGCCGCTGGGCAACGTCAGCCGTGACCTGGGCCTGTTCCAGGAGTCCGACGGCACGGGCTACCTGCTGACCGAGGACCGCAACAACGGCGGCCTGCGGATCGACAAGCTCTCCGCCGACTACCTCTCGGTCGACAGCCCGGTCGCGCTCCTGGGCGGCGGCAGCATCGAGTCCCCGGCCATGGTGAAGGTGGGCGGCATCTACTACCTGCTGGGGTCGCACCTGTCGGGCTGGTACCTCAACGACAACGTCTACGCCACCGCGACGTCCCCGAGCGGACCGTGGTCGGCCTGGCGGGACCTGGCCGCCCCCGGCACCAATACCTACGGGAGCCAGACGGCCAACATCATCACCGTCCAGGGCACTTCGGGCACCACGTACATCTACGCGGGGGACCGCTGGGACACCGGCGACCTGGGCGGATCCAGGCTGATCTGGCTCCCGCTGACCATCAGGGGGACGACGCTGAACCTCGGCCAGTACCCCACCTGGTCCCTCGACACGTCCGCGGGCACCTGGTCGGCCGGCAGCGGCCTCCCCTCCGCCGGCACCTACACCCTGACCAACGCGGCCAGTTCGATGCCGCTGGACGTGTCCGGTGCCTCCACCTCCGCCGGAGGCGGGGTCATCCAATGGCCGTCGACCGGCGGTGCCAACCAGAAGTGGACGCTCACCAGGGTCGCGGACAACGTCTACACCCTGACGAGCGCCAACAGCGGACTGTGCCTGGACGTCCCCGGCTACTCGACCGCCACCGGCGTGCAGTTGCAGCAGTGGACCTGCAACGGCGGCACCAACCAGCAGTGGGCGCTGGACCTCGTCGGCGGCAAGTACGTGCTGGTCGGCATCGCCAGCGGCTTGACCATCGGCACCGGCGGCTCGACCACGCAGGGCGGGGCCGTGGACCAGGAGCCGGGCGGCAGTTCGAGCGCCGCCAGTGAGAGCTGGACCCTTTCCTGACCGGCTGACGGCAGCGGGCCCGGTCGGCAGCCGGGCCCGGCCGGCAACGGGCCCGTCCGGGGACTCCAACACCACCGTTCAGACTCGAACCGGAGGAACAACAGTGCCGGACCCCATCTCGCGCAGGTCGCTTCTCGTCGGCATGGCGGCCATGACGGTTGCCGCGACGGTGGTCCCGGTCGCCGTGACGGCGCCCGCGTACGCCGCGACGGCGGCGGACCCGCTGCCGCTGCCTCCCCTGCGGATCCCGCAGACCGACCTGGGCCTCGAACAGCAGCCGGACGCCAAGATCCAGTGGCTGATGGACGCCAAGCTGGGGATGTTCATCCACTGGGGCGTGTACGCGGGCCCGGCCAAGGGCGAGTGGTACATGCACAGCGCCGCGGTCACCCCGGCGGACTACCGCAAGTACGTCACCGACGCGACGAGCGAGCAGTTCACCGCCGATGCCTACGACCCGGCGGCGTGGGCCCGACTGGCCAAGGACTTCGGGGCGAGGTACACGACGCTCACGACCCGCCACCACGACGGCTTCGCGCTGTGGCCGCTGAACCACCCCGACAGCTGGAACTCCGGGCAGGCGCCCCTCAGCCATGACTTCGTGAAGGACTATGTGGCGGCGGTGCGGGCGGCCGGCCTGAGGGTGGGCCTCTACTACTCGCCGATCGACTGGCGCTACCCCGGTTACTACGATGTGAGCGGTACCAACTGCGCAGCGAACCCTTGGGGTTACACCACCGATCCCGCGCACAAGGAGAACGCGCGGATCATGAAGACCGAGGTGTACGAGTCGGTCAAGGAACTCGTCACCCGGTACGGCGTGATCGACGACCTGTGGTGGGACGGCGGCTGGATCGCCGAGCAGGGCACCGACGCGGCCGGCGCCTTCTTCTGGGAACCCGGCCGGTTCCGCGACACCGCCAACCAGTGGCCGGTGGACGCCGCCTACGGCGAGACGGACGCCGACGGCAGGCCGCTGGGCCTGATGGGCATGGTCCGCAAGCACCAGCCCGACATCGTCGCGACCTCGCGCTCCGGCTGGAAGGGCGACTACGACAGCGACGAGGGCCCGGGGGTCCCGACCGGGGCGGTCCGCACGGGCAGGCTCGTCGAGAAGGTCTTCAGCATCATCGGCACGTGGGGCTACTCCAACTCCTCCGTCATGGGCTACGGCACCGCGATGGACATCCTGGTCAACTGCTGGGTGCGGAACATGACCGTGATGGTCAACGTCGGCCCGGACCGGCACGGCACCGTCTCCGACGCCCAGGCCGCCCTGCTGCGGCAGATCGGCTCCTTCATGAGCGCCTGCGGCCGGTCCGTCTACGGCACCCGCGGCGGGCCGTGGAACCCGCTCGACGGCCAGTACGGCTACACGTACAAGGACGACACCTTCTACGTCCACCTGCTGCCCGGCTACAGCGGAACCACCTTCACCACCCCGCCGATCGGCGACGCGCAGGTCACCCGCGTGTTCGACGTGCGTTCCGGCGGAAACCTCGGCTACACCGTCAGCGCCGACGGCCGGGTCGCCGTCGCCGGCATCGACCGCACCACCCACCCTCAGGACAGCGTCGTCGGCGTTGTCCTCGACCGCAGCGTGCAGCCCGCCGACGTCGCGGTCGCCGTCGGCGCGACGGCGACCGCCGACAGCGAGGAGAGCTCCAAGGGCAACACCGCGGCCAAGGCCGTCGACGGCGCCACCTCCACCCGCTGGTGCGCGAACGACGGCGGCACCGGCCACTGGCTGAAGGTCGACCTGGGCTCGACCCGTTCCCTGACCGGCACCCGGATCGCCTGGGAGCTGGACCGGACCAACTACCGGTACAAGATCGAGGGCTCCACCGACGACGCAGGATGGACCACGCTGGCCGACCTCACCGCGACGACCGGCACCAGCCAGGTCCAGGTCGCCCAGTTCCGCACCCGGGCACGGTACGTGCGCGTCACCGTCACCGGGCTGCCGGACGGCGTCTGGGCGTCCATCAGCACCCTGGAGCTCTACGACCGGCCCTTCGGCGCGGACCTGGGCACGTTCACACTGGTCAACCGCCGCAGCGGCAAGGTGCTGGACGTCGGCGACGCCTCCACCGCCGACGGCGCCGGCCTCGTCCAACGGCCCTGGACCGGCGGCGCCGACCAGCAGTGGAAGCTCCTGCCCAACGCGGACGGGTCCTACCGGCTGGCCAACGCCAAGAGCGGCAAGGTGCTCGACAGCCCCGGCAACTCCGTCCAGGGCGCGAGCCTCGACCAGTGGACCGGCGACGGTGGCGACAACCAGTCGTGGCAGCTCGTCCCCTCCGCGACCGGCGGCTACTACCGGCTCGTCAACGTCCGCAACGGGTGGTGCGCCGACGTCAAGGACGCCTCCACCGCCGACGGCGCCCAGGTCATCCAGTGGACCATCACCGGAGGTGACAACCAGGACTGGCAGATCGTCGCCCTGTGACGGGGGCCGCTGTCGTGATCGCGGCATTCGGCCGCTGTTCAGCGCGGCGTGGCCACGTGGATGACCTGCGACAAGGTTCGGTCCCTAACGTCCGGTGAACCGTCCGGGGCCACACCACTCCTTGGAGCGATCATGCACGATTCCCATCCGTCCGACGCGTGCGCCTGCCCCCGGACCGCGGAACTCGACGGGGGCGGGGCAGCGGCGGCGAGCCGGCGGCGGTTCCTGCGCGGGGCCGGGCTGCTGGGGGCCGGGGTCGGCTCGGCGGGGCTCGGGCTGTTCGGCGTCGCCGCCCCCGCCGAGGCCGACGTCAAGCCCCGTACCCGCCCCGAGGGTTGGGAGCCCGACCCGGACAGCCGGCAGTTCACCTTCGTCGTCATGCCGGACACGCAGTACCTGTTCGACGAGGACCGGATCCACCCCGCCCCGCTGGAGGCGTCGTTCCGCTACGTCCTCGACGGCGGGACGAACCGCGAGGGTGGCGGGGACGACAACATCGTCTTCCTCGCCCACCTCGGCGATGTGACCGAGCACGGGCTGCCGGCCGAGTACGCCGCCGCGACGAAGTCCTTCGCGCTGCTCGACGACGCCGGCGTCGCCTACGGCGTGCTCGCGGGCAACCACGACGTCCGCTCCTCGACCGACGACCAGCGCGGCAGGACCCCGTACCTGGACACGTTCACCGCGGCGAGGGCCGCCCGCACGCCCGGTTACCGGGCATCCAGCCCCGACGGGTACAACACCTGCCACGTCTTCACGGCGGCCGGCCGCGAGTGGATGGTCCTCTCCCTGGACTGGCGCCTGTCGGACGCGGGGTTCGCCTGGGCGAACAGGATGATCGCCGAGAACCCGAAGCTGCCGGTCATCCTCACCACCCACGAGATGGCCTACGCGGACGACAGCGGCAAGGCGAACCTGTCCGACTACGGGAAGCGCCTGTGGGAGAAGCTCGTCAGCGGCAACGACCAGGTGTTCCTCACCGTGAACGGGCACTACTGGCCGCCCGGCCGCACCGTCCTGCGGAACAAGGCCGGGAACGATGTGCACGTTCACATCACCAACTACCAGGACCGCTACTACGGCGGCGCCGCGATGATCCGCACCTACCGCTTCGACCTCGACCGGAACACGATCGACGTGTCGACGTTCTCGCCCTGGATCCTGGAGACGGCAGCGGAGGAGCGCAACGCCCTGGCCGCCCGGGAGGCCGAACTGACCTCCGATGTCGACCGGTTCTCGATCCCGATCGCCTTCGAACGCCGCTTCGCCGGCTTCGCCCCCGTCCCGCCGCGTCCGGCTCGCCCCGCGAGCGAGCTGCTCGTCCGCGACACCCTCGCCTACTGGCGCTTCGACGGCGGGGGCAAGGCCGGCACCGGCGTCCTGCAGACCGTCCGGGACCTGACCGGCCAGGGCAACGACCTGGTCCGCCAGGCCACCCCGGGCGCGCCCGACACCGCACTCGCGTGCTCGTCCGACCACCACCCGGACCAGCCCGGGCACGGCAGCCTGCTCTTCGACAGCCGCAACAAGCCGCCGGTCGGCGCGTACCTCCAGACCGTGCCCACCGCGCCGGTCAACCGCGAGACGTTCGAGCACGGTTACACGATCGAGGCCTTCTTCAAGCTGCCCGCGGACTGGGACCCGGGGGAGAACGCGTGGTCGGGGATCCTGAGCCGCTGGGGCATGAGCGGCGAGGCCGGCAAGAGCGGGGACGCGACCGACCCGCAGGAGCCGGTCGTCACGCTCAGCCTGTCCGAGGCGCCCGCGCTGCAGTGGTGCGTCTACCCGCTCAACCAGACCGGCGCGTCGACCTGTTGGGGCCACCAGCTGCCGCTGGACCACTGGTGGCACGTCGCGGTCGTCAACGACGGCCGGCTCAACCGGATGTACGTGGACGGCTGCGAGGTGGCCCGCAACCCGTCGACCCCGGCCGTCGGCCTGACCACCCTCGGGCGACCGTGGATGTTCGGCGGGTACGAGTACGCGGGCGTACTCGACAAGATCTTCCACGGCTGGATCGGCGACGTGCGGATCGTGAAGCGTGCGCTGTCGACGGGGGAGTTCATGATCTCGTGACGCCGAGGCCGTGCCGGCCGACTGGGGCGACTCCGTCCGCTCAGGGTTGCGCCCGCTCCGGGGCGCGTTGCAGCCGGAACGCGTCCGCGAGTACGGCCTGGGCCAGGACCCGGGCCGGGCCGCGGGCCGTGGTGCGTCCCGTGGTGAGGGCGAAGTCCGTCGTGCCCAGGTCCGGCAGGCCCGGCCGGCCCGGCTGGTCGGGCAGCGGCCGCAGGCCCGACGGGATCAGGCTCCGGGCGTGCGGCACCACCCCGAGACCGGCCAGCGCGGCGGCCCGGACCCCGGACAGGCTGGTGCTCGTGCAGGCGATCCGCCAGGGCCGGCCGTCGCGTTCGCAGGCCTCCAGGGCGCGCGCCCGGGTGAAGCTCGGCGGCGGGTAGACGATGAGCGGCAGCGGCTCCGCCGGGTGCTCCAGCCGGAAGTCCTCCGCCGCGACCCACACCAGCCGGTCCTGCCAGACCAGTTGGCCCTGGGCGTCGCCGCCCGGCGGGCGCTTGCCGAGCACCAGGTCGAGCCGGCCGTCGGCCAGCTGCTCGTAGAGCACGGCGCTGAGCCCGACGGTGAGTTCGAGGTCGACCTGGGGGTTGCGCCGCCGGAAGCCGCGCAGGATCTGCGGCAGTTCGGTGTCGACGAAGTCCTCCGACGCACCGAACCGCACCCGCCCGCGCACCTGCGTCCGCGCGAAGTAGCCGAGCGCCTGCTCGTGCGCCTCCAGGATCGTCCGGGCGAAGCCGAGCATCGTCTCACCTTCGCCGGTGAGCTGTACGGAATGGGTGTCGCGCACGAAGAGGCGCCGGCCGGCGGTCTCCTCCAGCCTCCGCACGTGCTGGCTGACCGTCGACTGCCGCAGCCCCAGCCGTTGGGCGGCCCGGGTGAAACCGCCGGTCTGGGCCACCGCGAGGAAGGACCTCAACTGCACCGGATCGAACATCCAGCCACTCTATCGGCTGATATCACGAATCATGATGACAGTGAGTGCAGCCAGCGGGATTCACAATCACCCGAACGGGCGAAAGGCTGAGACCGTCCCACCCGAAACCACCCGCGCGGAGAACCATGCCCCGCCCGAACACCCCAACCCGCTCCCGCCGCTTTCCCACCCGGCCAGTGCTACACCGCTGCGCCCGCCTCCGCGTCGACCCGTTCATCGCCTCCCTACTCGGCACCGTGCTGCTCGCCACCGTACTGCCGGCCCGTGGCGGCGCCGCACCGGTCGTCTCGGACGCCGCCACCGGCGGGGTCGCCGTGCTGTTCTTCCTCTACGGTGCCCGGCTCTCCGCCCGTGAGGCCTGGAACGGACTCAAGCAGTGGCGACTGCACGGCACCGTGCTCGCGGTGACCTTCCTCCTCTTCCCCCTGCTCGGGACGGCCGCCCATCTGCTGGTGCCGACCGTCCTGTCACCGCAGCTCTACCAGGGCCTGCTCTTCCTGACCCTGCTGCCCTCCACCGTGCAGTCCTCGATCGCCTTCACCTCCATCGGCCGCGGCAACACCGCCGCCGCGGTCTGCAGCGCGACCTTCTCCAGCCTCTTCGGCATCCTCCTGACCCCACTGCTCGCCGCCGTGCTACTGCACACCAAGGGCGGCATCTCGCCGGGCACCGTGCTGGAGATCGCCGAACAACTCCTCCTGCCCTTCGCCGCCGGCCAGTTGCTGCGCCGCTGGATCGCCGCCTGGACGGCCCGCCACCGCGCCGTCCTCGCCCTGGTCGACCGCGGCTCGATTCTGCTGGTCGTCTACAGCGCCTTCGGCGCCCCCGTCGTCGGCGGGATGTGGGACACGCTCTCGCTGCCCCGGCTGGCCGCCCTACTGGTGGCCGAGTCGGTGTTGCTGGCGCTGGTCCTGACCATCACCCTGCTGGCCGGCCGCCGGCTCGGATTCGACCGGGGCGATCTGATCGCCATCGTCTTCTGCGGCTCGAAGAAGAGCCTGGCCAGCGGCGTCCCCATGGCCGCCGTCCTCTTCCCCGGCCCGGCCGCCGGCCTGATGGTGCTGCCACTGATGCTCTTCCACCAGCTGCAGCTGATGGTCTGCGCCGTCCTCGCCCGCCGCTGGGGCGCGGAGGCCCAGGCCGCCGAGGCTGCGGCACGGGCGAAGCCCGTACGAGTGCTTGACCACTCGGTGTGACCTTGCTGCTCGTATCCGTGCTGGGTGGGGTGATTGGCATCTGAGTATCAACGCATTTGCTTTACAGGCAGAAGTGTTGGCGCGGGTCCGGTAGGTGCTGCGATGGGTTCACCCTTGGCGTCGGAGAGTCCCATAGAACGCCACAATGACAACTAACTCGCTCTGGCGGCCGTCTCCTGTCGGATGTCGTTCGGCAGTGCGAATGGCCCGGCAAGCGGCAGTGGCAATGTGCCTCTGATGTGTCAACTGCCTTGTCGCGTAGCGGGCGTGTCGCTGGTCGGGGAGGTGCGCCCGACGTCATGCTGAACCGGCTGATCCGCCAGGACAGCGTATGGCCTTCGACCAGACTTGAGGTGCCAGGACTTGGCCGATCGTGATTCTCATACCGAGCGGACAGCCACGCGTGAGGACGCAACAATGGACGACGCGAGGGACATCTGGGACTTCCTCGCCGAGCAGGATGCGGCCCAGGCCCAGGCGAAGGACGCGCCGTTGTCCGACGGTCCTGCATCCGGGGTGTACGAGGACGGAGTGTTGTCGGGGGAGCAGCTTGAATTCGGAGCCGAACTCGACGACTCCGTCTACCTCAGTTGTGGACAGCTCGCTCGCATCGATCTTCGGGCATCTCTGGAGGCGGTACTCGCGGCCTGGGTCGAGGTGGTGCCGAGTGGACCGGAGGTCGTGGACGATCTACGCGCCGTGCTGAGCGCAGGTATTGCGGTGCTGCAGGAGCAGCCGCAGCAGGGACCACCAACTGCTCAGGGAGTCACGGCCCGTGAGTCGGCCCCCGTTGTGGACGGAGTCAGCGCGGCGCTGAGGGAAGCCGGTAAGGATGCTGCGATCGTGCGGGACGTCCCGCAGTGGCTGGAGATCCAGACCGTCCGTGGCGCTGCGCGGCACCTGTGGACGACGCTGGCGGAGCGGTCCGGCGAGTGCTTCGACCGGTTGGTCGGTGATCGTCGGGTGCTGGAGTTCCTACGCGATGTCTCGATCGTGGCCTGCGAGCGGATCGCGCGGCTCGCTCATCAGGGAGCGGATTGGCTTCGGCGTCATCAGGGGCCGTTGCCGAGCGCGGAGGCCTTGCTCGCTGTCGGTGGGGCGGCCGGCGCCTACAGTGCCTCGCTTCGGAGGCAAGCGCTTCCCGGCGCTGGGGCCCTGCTTGCCGGCGCGATCGCCCCGCCTGCTGTCGTGGAGGTTCCGATGCTTCGGAAGATGGGACAGGCCTTGGATCGGCCCGGGCCTGGTTCGGTGCGCGCCCGGAAGGTTTCGGCGAGCGCGGCCAAGGCCCGATCCTCGTGGAGGCCGTCGAAGCAGCCGACCGCCACGTCCGGTGAACAGCCCGAGCATCTGCGCCGCTCGGGGCCGGCACCGGCGTCAGGCCGAAGTCGGCAGTCGCGGTGAGACGAGCAGGTTCTGCTCGCTGGGGGAACCGGCTGCTGCCGCCCAGTCATGCAGCGCCGGGGATCGTCAGTGAAAGGAGTCGTCGATCACTGCGGTGGCGACCGCGAGCGCGTTGTTCAGCTTGACGGTGAGGGGTTCCGGGAGGTCGCCTGAGGCTAGTGCGCAGCTGGCGAGAGTGTGTTCGAATTCGGTTGCCTTTACGGGGTCGGGGTGATGGCGGACAGCTGGATGGGCGAGGAAGTCGCGCAGTGCGTAGCCGTCGCGGACCTCGCTCGTCCGGTGGGCCAGGTGGTCGATGAGGGGTCGGGCGGTGGCGGTTGTTGGGCCTGCGGCGTGGATGGCGGTGGGGGCGAGCCGCGTGGTGAATGCGGCCAGGCCGTCGCAGAGTTCCAGCGCCAGGCAGTGATCGGCGGCGGAGTCGGCTGCACGTTGGTCGCCGGGGTGGCACAGGGCGGTGTGGACAGCGGTGACGGTGATCTCCCACGGGGCGCCGAGCGGGGTGGCTTCGAGGAGGTCGAGAGCGTCGGAGCGGTCACCTGCGGTAGGACCGTACCCGCGTGCGACCGGTGTCCTGCGCGGAGCGCCACTCCGGCGAGGTATTCGCCGTGGCGACCGCGGACGACCCGTTCTACCCGGGCCCGTACCCGCTCCAGCGCGAGACGACCAAGGCCTGCGAGGCGCAGCGGAACGCCTACGCGATGGACACCTGGGCCCTGCCGCGTTCCGTGCGCGTCCACGACTACCTGCCCGACGAGCAGTCCTGGGAGAGCTCGGGGCACAGGATCGTCTGCTGGTTCGCCGACGACGAGGGTGACCGGACGGGTTCGCTGCGGCGCGACGAGACGACCCTGACCACGGAACAGATCGGCTACCTCCAGGTCGCCGACCGCATGGAGGGCGAGCTCGCCGGCGCGCCCCGCAGTATGGACCTGGACGCCGACCCGACGAGCGCACGGCCCTGGGCGGACCGCCTGTCGGCCGCCGTCAACGCGGAGGTGGCGACGCTGGATTCAACCACCTGGAGCGACCGGGTCCGGCAGCCCGCAGCCGATCTGAAGGCCGAACTGCTCCAGATGCTGCCGGCGCTGGCGGCACTGCGGACCGCCTCCGACGGCACGAGCGCACAAGAGGACGTCGCAGCCGTTCGCAGCCACGGCGGCCACACGCAGGCCGCCGCCGTCCGGACCGCGCTCGGCCTCACCAGCGAGTAGCCGGCCCGGCCGAATTCCGCACTGTCAGTGGGCCGATGCGGGATTCCGGTCTCACGGCGTGCGGTGGAGGGTGAGGTCCGGGTCGGCGCCGGAGGCAAGGCGCAGCCCGCCGAAGCCGTAGGCGACCACGCGGTGCTGCCAGGGCAGTTGAACGGCGAGCTCACCGGAGGCCGATGAGGCCCCAGCCGCGGGACTCGGCTCCGGCGACCACCTCGCCCCACTCGTGCAGGAGTGCGGCGGCGGCGTCGAAGGTGGCGGGCCGGCAGGAATAGCCGGCGCACTCGGCGTCGAACGGGGCGCGGAGTTCCTCCAGCCGTGGTGCGGCTGTCTCCCAGGAGCGGGCGAGGACGGGGATTTCGTCAGGGGTGCAGAGCAGGAGTACGTGCGGGTGCCAGGGTGAGGGGTCGTCGGGGAAGCCGGCGGCCGGTGCGGGGCCGTCGTCCGGTGGCTCGGGGATCAGGGCGCCGAGGAAGCGGTCGAGGGCCGCCCGTAGGTCGGGGGCCGCCGATCCTCTGATGTCCGCCCAGGCGGCGGCCAGGTGCCAGTGAAAGCTGTAGGAGCCGGTGGTCCCGTAGAAGCTGTACCGGGCGCACCAGGTCGGCTCGGGCGGCCAGACCCAGCCGTCGGGCTGGGCGACGGCGAGGGCGGCCGGGACCGGATCGCTCCAGGGGACGGGGAACACGGTGTCGTCCAGTACGTCCAGGCGCTCGTCCGCCGGTATCCGGGCCAGCCGGTTCCAGTCGGCCATGACCACGGTGATGTCCAGTCCCATCCGCGCAGGCTAACAACAGGGTCCGACACGGTTCCGGCGGGACCATCTCGGGAGTCGGGAGCCGGTGGACCTCCCTGGACGGTTCGAGGGGCGCGAGATCTCCGACAACCTCAGGCACTCGCCGCCGCCGGCGACTCACCGCGCGCCGGCCGCCGACCTACCAACTCGGCGGGCGGCGTGGCATTTCGAACCCCGCTGCTCCGGCAGGCGCCTCGGACGAGCGCCCGGGGCCCAGGCCCGCCCGCCCGGCACCATCGTCCGCGATCTTCGAGGCAGCGGGGGCACCGGAGTGGCGACGGGCCAGGACAGTACGGGTACCGCCGTTGATCAGGCCCTGGCCCGGTTCGGTCCGCTGCCGCTACCCGCCGTGCTCCAGCTGACCGGGGGCGGGCCCCAGACGGCGGTGCGTCAGCTCGTCTCCAGCCCCAGCCCCGTGGCGAGGAAGAAGCCCCACGCGGGTCCGAGGCATACCCGGCGGGCGGTCACCTCGCCGTGGTCGCCGGTGAGGCCGCGGGCGGCCAGTTCGGCGATGATGAGCGCGGCGACGTCGGTGGCGGTCCGCGCGGTCGGGGCGGGGAACTCGGCTTTCCAGCGCTTGCCGGACGGATGCCACCCGTCGGCGGTCATGGCCGCCGCCACCACCTGCGGGTCCCCGGGCCGGGGACCGACGCGGAGCAGGAACCCCTTATCGGTGTAGTACGTGAAGGAGATTCCGCCGATGATCCGGCGCGAGGCGATGGTGAACGTGACCTTTTCCCCGGGCCGCTGGACGGGCAGCTGCTCGATCCAGGCGGCGAACTGCAGCTCCAGCGCCTCCCTCAGGTGCGGCAGATTGCCGGCCAGTCGGCCGCCGGGCAGGTAGACGGCGGTCTCGCCGGGCCCGTACAGGTGCAGCTGCCAGCTGTACGGCAGCCGCGAGAAGTCGCTGCTCCCGTCACTGCCCGGGCCGCCCCACCGGAAGATGCCGAGTTCCTCCGCCTCGACCGCTTCGGCCGAAGCGGTCTCGACCCACACCTCCTGCCGGTCGGCCCGCAGCCGCAGCAGCGTGGTGTCCTCGCCGCTGCCACGCCACCGGACGTCAGGCCCGTCAGGGCCGCCCCCGTACAGCGTCGGGTCGCCGAGCACGCCGCACACCGCCCGGTAGACGTCGGCGAAGACGTCCCGTCGGTGTTCGAGCGCGGGAGACTCGGCGAACCGGTGCAGCGTCAGTCGCTGGTCCCGCTCTCCGCTATCCCACAGCGGCGGGAGGTCCTCGCTGATCCGTCCGAGGACGTCCTCGTCGACGTGCTGCGCGCCGGCGACTGCCTGGTGCAGCGAGACCCATGCCCACCGGTCGTTGCTCTGCAGCAGCATGACCCGTTCTCCCGAGCGCCAGCGCAGCCCGAAGCCCTCGGCTCCCGTCGGTGCCGGCGTCGGCGTGCCGACGGCGCCCAGCGCTTCGGCGAGCTGCCGCAGGGCGGCCTGCCGCTGGTGCGGCGTTGCCGTCGGGGCGAAGTCCAGCAGCCGCATCAACCGGACCCGCCGGTAGTGCGCCTGCTTGGGGGCGGTGGCGTCGAAGTACAGTTCCGTCCCGCCGGTCGGGAACATTCCGACGGCGAGCAGGTCGTTCATCTCCCGGCGGATCCTCCAGCCGGGGCGCTCGGCCACCAACCGTTCGACCGCAGACCGGTCCGCGGCCCACGGCAGGTCGTGCAGGGTGCGTACCAGCTCGACGGTGGTGGCCAGGTCATGCGTCCACGTCACGGCGGGGGTCGTCTCACTCATGAAGTGGATCATCGCAGCCGCCACCGACACCGCCCTCAGCGGCCTCCTCTGGTCTTGACGTTCAAGGCCCCGCATCGAACAGCACGGCCGGAAGCCCGCCACTCGGATCTGCGGTCTCGCGGGCCGCGTCCGGTGGTTGGTGCGCCAAGCCCGCGAGCGGGCGGCTTCCCGTGGGCGTCCGAGCCTGCACGCGTGCGGGCTGGAGGTAGTCCCGCTGTCCCAGGACCGCAGGTCGTGTGAGGCTTGGTCCCCTCAGGCATCCGCGGCTCGTTGGGCCCGGTATGGCAGACGCGAGGGGTCGGGAATTGGGCGAGGGCCGGTGACGTGGGCGCTGGCGGTGAGCGAGTCAGGCGGCGGACGTGCGTTCGTGTAGCCCATCGTGGAGGTGGGGGACGTCCTCGACGCGTGACCTGCCGGCCACATGCTGGCGCCGGGGCCGGCAACGGGCCGAGATTGCGGTTTGAGGCGAGTCAGGCACGCTGCTTTCGTGAATTTCATGCCTGCCTGGCCGCGGTCCCGAGGACTCCCTGGCCCCGCCGCACGGGCTGCGGCCCGGCAGCCGGATCGGGAGCCGCGGGCCACCCCGGTGGCGCTGGCCGGAGCGGTGTGGAGGACCGGGGTCAGGTGAAGTCTGCACCGTGCCACGGCAGCAGCTGTCCGGTGTAGGGGTCGATGCCTGCTTCGTAGCGGCGGCGTTCCTCGCGCCAGTGAACGAAGTGGGGCGACGGGTCGCCCCACAGGGAGGCGTCGCTGAGCGGACAATCGGCGAAGTCCCGGGTGAACAGGCGCCGCAGGAACTCGGTCATGCCGCAGTCGTGGATCTGCCAGTGCGGCGATCCGTGCCGCTTCCACACGAGGACCGACCACGTGTCGGGGTCGGAGCCGGTGGTGAGCCAGCCGAGCATGTCGGCTCCGCTGCTGGTGCCCCATGCGATCACCGAGGCCGGGGTGGCGTCGACGCCGGCCGGTCCGCCGTCGTCCGACCAAAGGCGTCGCATGATGGCGGTCTCGCTGGCCATGCTGCCGAAGCCCGGCCCCTCGGGTGGCTGCGTGGTCTCCTCGGGGACGTGGATGCCCACCGACTCGTCGATGCCGCCGGCTCCGTAGACGGCCATGAAGGCCATGTAGTCGGACGGGAACCCGACACCCCAGGCCTGCCCGACCGCGGTCCAGTCCACCTGCTCATCGGCGCCGTCGCGCGGTGACATGACGGCTGTCAGGGCTGTGATGGGTGCTTCCTCAGTCGTCATGTTCCCTCCTGGGCCTTGATCGTGACCGCACGGTACCGGGCCCCGCCGACATTGGGCAGCGCGACCGCGCACTGCGGGTGGTGACGGTGAGGAATCCGACCGTCAGCATGGTCTGCTCGTGGTCGTCGAAGCTGTAGTCGTAGCGCAGTCGGCCGCCGAACAGGAACCGCTTGCTGTCGGAGACCTCGCCCTCCTGTTCGGGGTTGGGTGTGCGGGCCTTCAAGCGGTCTCCTCCACGTGATTTGGACGGGTCGCCGGCGCCACCGCGTCTTCCTGGGCGTTGCGGTGCAGCCGGGCACGGAGCCGGGCGGCGAGGTGCTCGGACTGCTCGGGGTCGTCCGGCAGGACGCCGGCTCGCTCGGTCATCAGCGCGTGGAACTGCTGCTGCTCGTAGGGGATGCCGGGTGGCAGGGCGGCGATGTGCCAGTGGACGTGGGCGTTGCCGTGCCGGCTTCCCAGGCTCAGCACGTACACGCGCTCGGTCGGGACGGTCGCTGCGAGCGCGGCGGCGACCCGGTGGACCACGCGCTGAAGGGCCAGGTACCGGTCCTCGGTGAAGCCGCCGATGGTGTCCTCGACGTGGGCGTGCGGGGCGACCAGCACCTTGCCGGGCAGGGTGGGGTAGCGGTCGAGGAACGCGACGTGGACGCCGTCGTCCAGGACGATCCGGTGCTCGTAGCCGGGGGTGCCGGCGAGCATCGAGCAGATGAAGCACGGCCCGTTGCGGGCCCGCTCGTTGTAGGCGTCGAGGTCGAAGGCGCTCACCGCGTGCAGCCCTCCGGGCCGGGGCGCAGCGCCATGTAGCCGTCCAGCGGCCCGAAGCCGAGGGACTGGTAGAGCGGGGCACCGGCCTCGGTGGCGCGCAGTTCGATCGAGCCGCAGCCGGCTTCCTTGACGGCTTCGATGAGTGCGGCGGTGGTGGCCCGGGCGTGGCCGCGGCGGCGGTGGGCGGGGTCGGTGGCCACGGTGTGGATGCGGCCCCACAGCCCGCCGGGGTGGGTGGGGCCGCGGTAGCCGCGGTAGACGATGCCGATGGCGCACGAGGCGAGCGTGTGCGCGTCGATGGGGACGACGTAGGCGAGCAGGTTCGGGTCGGTGCCGAGGCGGGCGCGCATGTCGTCGCGAAAGGTGGAGCGCCACTCGTCGGTGAGCTGGGCGCTGTCGAGGACCGCGACGCGCAGGCGCAACAACTCGTCGGCGTCCTGTGGGCCGGCGAGGCGAACGGAGAGACCGGACACGACGACTCCTCCAGAAGACGGTCAGGGGGACAGAAGCGGTGGCGGGGGATCGAGGCGGACGAGGTGATGGTCGGTTACGCCGTCCGACCGGTGCACGGTTCGGTAGACGTACGGGACCGTGCTGCCGGAGAAGACGACGACGCCTCCCTCGACGACGGGCTGTCCGTTGGCGATGGCTCGCAGCCGGGCGTCGGTGTCGGCCGGCAGCTGCGGGTCGGGTGGTCGCCGGTGTCGGCCTGTTGCTGTCACGCGCCGACCAGAGTGTGCAGGTCGAAGGGCTTACCGTCATAGCCGTGGGTGGAGAAGCCACGTCCACCGGACAGGTGGAGGGTGAGGGCGGCGTGGGAGGTCGGGAACATCGGCAGCGGCAGCGCGTCGACCGGGGACCAGGCGACGGAGAGGTGCTTGGTCGGTTCGGTGTTGGCCAGTTCGCCGCGCCAGGCGGTGGCGAGGAACGCGCTGAGCAGGAAGGCCCCCTTGCCGTCCCAGCCCTGACGGACCTGGATCGTGTGGACGAGCCGCAGATCCTCGGGCTCGACGAGCAGCCCGGTCTCCTCGCGCAGTTCGCGGGCGGCGGCCTCGTCGAGGCGCTCTCCTACCTCGACCTTGCCGCCGGGGATCGTCCACGCCGGCGTCGCGCTCCAGCTGTTCGTGGCGTAGTGGATCGTCGCGACCAGGCCCTGGACCTGGTCGTGGACGATCACGGCCACTGCCTGGCGAAGGCTTTCCACGGTGCTACCTCCAAGATGGTTGAACGGAGCGAGGTTTCAGACGGTCGCTGCGGGGCGGCGTAGCTGTTCCAGGACGAAGCGGGTGTATCCGACAATCTCTTCGTCGTTGTGGTGGTCGAGGGCCAGCGCAGGGCGGCGGGGCAGTCGATCGCTGCCCAGGCCCGGCACGCCGCCTGCTCGGCGGTGGTGAGGTCTCTCCCGTAGCCGGTGAGGAACGCCGTGCGGAGGTCGGGCCGGTGTGGCGTGAGTTGGAGCATGACCCGCATCAGGTCGCGCCGCACCGGCTCCTTGACCTGGCTGCGCTCGAAGTCGATCACGCCGACGAAGAGCCGGCCGTCGCCGGAACGGCAGACCAGCCAGTTCCGCGGGCCGCAGTCGCCGTGGCAGGTAGCGATGGCGGTCTTCGGGAGTTCGGCGCGAGTGGCCTCGGCCAGGACCTTGACGTCCCCCTTCGAGAGCTGGGCGTCCCGGGCGCGGGCGAGCGCCCGTTCGCGCTCCTGGCTCCAGGGCAGTCGCTTGCCGAACACGCCGTCGGCGATCGGGTGGGCGTGGATGCGGGCCGCGAGCAGGCCGGCCTGCCGGTACACCTCGCATTCCTCGGCTGCGCTGAGAGCGGCCGAGATCACGGGCGTGCCGGGTAGCGTGGCGGTGACGAGGAGCAACGAGCGGACGTCTTCGGCGAGCAGGGTCGGGGCCCGGCCGGGGCCAAGGGCAGGTACCAGGCCTCGGTACGCGGCGGTTTCGCGCCGGTGCATGAGCTCGTTCTTGGGCCGCTTGGCGAACATCCGGCGCCCGTCGCCGGTGCGGACCTCCCACACCGCCGGCTGACCCGCACGGTTCCGCGAGTGCACGCCCAGCGGCTCGTACGGACCGGCCGTGCTGCGCAGCAGCCGGTCGGCGTCGTCGGGGAGGGCGGGCACGGTCATGCCGGCCAGCCGACGGTGGACAGCGCGTTGCCACGTGTGATCTCGCCGAGGGCGTGCGCGGTGTAGGGCACGATGTCGACCGGTAGCCGACCGATCGGCCACCAGCGCAACTCGTTGCACTTGTGTGGCTCGGCGTTGCGCACTGTGCCTTCGTAGCGGCCGGTGCGGAAGAAGAGCTGGAGTCGGCTGCGGCCGTCGTCGGCGTCGAGGTGGTGCAACGTGTGGGCGAGCGCGAGGTCGGCCTCGGCGATGGTGACGCCGAGTTCCTCCTCGGCCTCGCGCGCCATCGCGCGGGTGATCGACTCGCCCCGCTCCATGTGCCCGGCCGTTCTCCGGGCATCCGCATGTTGTAGAAATAACTCTCTGAGCATGGGGGAATTATGGATGGTCTGGGGCGATGGTCCGTTGACTTCTACGACATGGTGGGGGCAGTTCCGTTTGCCGCTGAGGAAGAGTTCGCGTGGTTCGGCGGCGTCCACGAGCGAGCTGCTCGGAACGGGGCTCGGCACGGCACTCCGATCTTGATCGCTCCGACGGGCTATGCGGACCCGCGAGTGAACCTCTTCTTCCGCACCGGCTCGATGGCCGGCGCGCCGGTTGGGACCATGCGCCGGTACGCGTACTCGCTCGCGGTCTGGCTGACCTTCCTTCATGTCTTCGGCCGCACCTGGGACGAGGCCACGGCGGGCGACATCGAGGCGTTCAAGGACTGGCGCATCACCGACGTCCGAAACGAGGAGCGGGTGAGGGGGACGAGCTTCGACACCGACCGGGCGGCGCTGAGCTGCTTCTACGTGTGGGCCAAGCCGCGCTACGGCGTCGACAATCCCGTGCTGTCGCTGCCGAGCCAGTCCGAGCGATCGAGGCGGCCGTCCGGTGTGCTGAATGAGGACGGAGTTCCGCTGGCCGGGAACGGGCGGGATCCGATCCGGCCGACCGCGACTCGGCGGCGCCAGGTGAAATGGCTGCTACGAATCGGGTTCGAGCAGTGGCGGAACATCGGTCTGCGCGGCTACGGCTTCGACGGCCTGCGGCGAAGCGGCTGGCGCGGGTACAACGAGGACCGGGACACAGCCTTCGTCGACGGGCTCTACGGGACCGGCCTGCGGGTCCAGGAGTGGGCGAGCATCTTGGATGTCGAGCTGCCGCTGTCCGAGGAGGGGCGCTTCCCGCGGGCCTGGCTGGCGGAGGCGTGCATCAAGGGGGCGAAGGAGGGGCGGTACTACCGGATTCCGCGCCGGGTGATGGCTTCGGTGGCCTCCTACATGGACGAGTGGGAGGGTTCCCGGGCAGAGGTGATCCGCCGTGCCCAGCGCGCTGGGCGGTACGACCGCCTCACCGGGGTGTGGATCGTGACGGGCTACAGCCCGCGAACACGGGAGCTCCACCTGGAGGGACGGTCCGAATCGTCCGTGCCAACGGCGCTCGACGTCATAGGCCCGGACCAACGCAGACTGCTGTTCCGCCGAACGCCCAACGGCCTTGAACCGCTTGCGGTCTGGCTGTCTCACGACGGGCTGCCGAAGAAGGTCGGCGGGTGGGAAGATACCTTCCGCGATGCCAACGAGCGGATCGCCGACCTGTGGGTGGACTTGGCCGCCGAGACGCTGACACCCGAGCAGCGCGAGCGGCGCCGGGCGGAATGCCCGCTGTGGGCACGAGCCCATATGCTCCGTCACTCCTTCGCCCTCCGCTGGTTCCTGGTCCTGTCGATGGTCTGGCAACCGCAGGTCCAAGGCTTCAGCGATGAGCAACTCACGGACCTGCGCGACCAGTTCGGCGATGTTTGGTATGCATTGTCCATTTTGATGGGACATGCGCATCCGGATACCACTCGCGACTACTACCTGGAGCCGTTCACCGGACTCCAGGTCGACTACCTGATGGCGTTGCTGGATGAGGACGAGCAGACGGGCGTGGACGCCCTGGTCCGCGCGGCTGCCGCGGACAGCGGCCTGGTGATGCGCGGTGTGAAGGGGGCGCGGTGAGCCGGGGAGGGCGCCGGGCGTCCCTCCCGGAGCCGTCTTGGCAGCCGCCGCAGCGTGGAATCCTGCCCGAAGGCGGCGGGACACTGGTCCGCTTCCTGGAGGAGTCCGGCCGCCGGGCCAGAACCTATGACTTCTCGAAGTTCAAGGTCGCGCCCGCCATGCAGCAGTGGCTGGCCCGATCCTTCAGTCGGAGAGTCGGTACAGCCCGGACGTCGAGCAAACGCTTCGGGACCGCCGAGGGGCACTTCTACACCGCCAGCAGCTTCGCCGACGTCCTGGCTGGCTGCGATCCGAAGCCGGCTTCACCCGATGACCTGACGGGCAATCACATCCAGGCGTACGTCGACTTCTACGACGGCCGACCTGTGCAGCACGACTACGTCAAGCGCCTACGTACGCTGCTGCGGGGAGACCCCGAACTGCCCGAGGACGCCTGGCAGACGCTGCTGGACGTGCGTGTCAAGGGGGCCGAGATCGAGCGGCCCGGATCGTACCCGGATGCGGACTGGCAGGCGATCATGACGGCGGCACGCCGCGATGTCCGGCTCGCCCGGGAGAGGATCGAGGTGGGGCGCCGCTTGCTGGCCCGTTGGCGCGCCAACGACTCGAGCCTGAGCCTGCATCAGTCGGAGGTGGGCTCGCTCCTGGACATCTTCGACCGCACCGGGGAGCTGCCGCGACTGCCCTCGGGGAACCACAACAGGGCGGTCGTGCGGGCTGGCGGCTTTCGGGTCCTGGCCCCGCGTCTTTGCCTGACGCGGTCGGAAGCGACCGCGTTCTGCCTGCTGCTGACCGGGTTGACGCAGGAGAACTTCGGCACGGTGGCCACCTGGCCCGCCGCTCACTTCCACCCCGGCGGAGCGCGGGAGAACGAGGGACTCGTGCTGATCGAGGAGGCCAAACCGCGCCGCGGTCCCGAGCGGGAACACATGATCGCTGCCCTCGAGGACCTGCCCGCCGATCTCGCCGACTTGCTCGGCGCGAGCGCCGAGGAGCGCCGGCTGATGCGCTCCCCGTTGCGGGTGTACCAACTTCTCTTGTCGCTGAGCGAGTTGGCACGCCGACACGGCGGGGCATCGGCGGCGTTCGCCTCGCTGTACCTCGGCAGCGGCAAGACCGGATCGTCCTGGGGCGTGGGTGCGGACGCCAGTGACGTCCTGGCGTGGGCACGGTCGCACGGGTTTCCCGCTGCCAGGAATGCCGTGCCCGGCGGACCGCCGGCGGTGGACGTGAAGAGGATCCGGCAGACGGCACTGGAACGCCGTCGCCACCCGGTCGCGCACTCGCGGCGCACCCTCAATGACCTCTACCTCAAAGGCAGCCGCACCGTGCAGGCCGACAGCCGACGGGTCGTCGCAGCCGCGTTACGCCAGGAGGTCGCCAAGGCCCGCGCAGTGCAGGCCGTCCTGGTCTTCACCGCGGACTTCATCGAACAGGCCCGCCAGGACCTGGCCGGGGCCGCCGCGCAGGTCGGGCTGGAACCGCAGTCGCTCAAGGAACTCCTCGGTGCCCAGCGTGACACCGCCACCGTGGGCTGCGTCGACCATCTCTCCAGCCCCGTCGCAGAGGCCGGTCAGCCCTGCCCGGCCTCGTTTCTGGACTGCCTGAGCTGCGCGAACGCCCGAGCCCTCCCGCACCAGCTCCCGATCCAGTTGGCCGTGCGCGACGGCATCCTCCAGCGCCGGCCCAACCTCGACCCGGCTCTGTGGCGAGCCCGCTTCCGCAATCCCCTGCAGCAGCTGGAGGACATCATCGACCACTACACCGACGCCGAGCGCGGCAAAGCCCGCGCGGACCTCACGGACGACCACCAGCACCTCGTCGACGATCTCCTCGACGGCCGATTGGACCTGCGATGACCACAGCCGCGCTCCGGCCGCTCGAACAGCAAGAGAATCCGTGGCCAGCCGCGGACACGGTCATCCTGCGCAACCGAGCCCTTCGCGCGGGAACCGATCCGGCCATGCTTTCCCGCTTCGGCGATCCGCTCTGGCACATCAAACCCGCGCACCCCGACGCGCACGTCAACGTCGCCGCTCTGATCTGGGCCCGCTACCCGAATACCCTCCAACTCCCGTTCAAGACCTTCTTCCTGGCCGCACTCGACCACCCCTACCCCGGGGACCCAACCGTGCAGCGCGGCGGTGAGCGCGCCGGCGTCGCCACCTTCCGCTACTGGTTCATGGACCTGGAGATCTTCGCGAAGTGGCTCGACGACCACGGGATCACACGCCTGTGCGATGTCACTGCGCAGGCCCTGGACGCCTATCGTGCACATGTCCTCGGTCTCTCACGCAAAGAGGGCCGGAAGATCGACATGCTTGCCGCAGTCCGCACGTTGTGGCTCTACGGCCCCCACCTGCCCGAGGAAGGACGCCTGTCCACTGGCTACCCGTGGCCGGGAGCCTCCGACGACGATCCGAAGCGCCCGGCCGAAGGCCGCGAGAACAAGACGCCCCGGATTGCCCCGGAGACCATGACCGCCCTGCTGGCCTGGGCCTTGCACGTCGTGGAGGCAGTGGGCCCGGACGTCCGCGACGCCTGGGTGACCCACCAGCAGATCAACGCGGGCGTCCACCCCTCCCAGGCCGAGTTCCGCGGGCCGACCGCCGACCGCTTGCTGCAGTACATCGAGCGGTGCCGCCGCACCGGCGAGTCGCTTCCGGGCCTCCGGCACAAGGACGGCACGGTGACGGTCAACTGCCACGCCATCAAGCGCATGATCCGCACGCCCGAACTCAAGGTTCGCGTGGGCATCACCCCGAACCAGAAGCGGATGCTGAGCGACTCAGGGCTGCCGGTCGCGCAGGACACCTATGTCGGGCAGATCGCCGGACTGATCGACGGCCGGCCCTGGCGCGAGACGCCAATCACCCTCGCAGAGCTGCGGACGCTGGTCCGCATGGTCGCCGCCGCCTGCTTCGTGGTTATCTGTTACCTCAGCGGCGCTCGCCCGGGCGAGGTGCTCAACCTGCGGCCCGGCTGCCGGGAAGTCGATGAAGAGACCGGAGAGCTGCTGATGGTCGGCCGTCGGGGCAAGGGCTTCGACCGCGCCTCACTGCTGCCCGAGGAGGCGACGGAAGACCAGCGCCCGTGGGTAGTCGTCGCCCCGGTCCACGCCGCAATCGCCCTGCTGGAGAGCCTCGGCGAATACCCGTTCCTCTTTCCCGCCAGCTTCACGAACGCGCACGCCGCACGCCCGAACGAGTTCAATGCCCGCCAGGGCTGGTCGATCAACAACGACCTGGAGGACTTCCTGGCCTGGGTGAACGCGACCTTCCACTGCCCCGGTGAAGCCCTGCCGATCCCACCGGATCCGACCAAGCACCTCCATGCCAGCCGGTTCCGGCGCACGCTGGCGTACTTCATCGTCCGCCGGCCACGCGGACTGGTGGCAGCCGCCCTGCAGTACGCCCATGTCCACACGAAAGTGACCTTGAGCTACGCGGGGCGCTCCGACACGACATGGATGGACGATATCCACATCGAGACCCTGGAGATGGTGCTGGAGCAGAACGAGCAGGACGCGCGCCTACTCGATGAGGGCGAGCACGTGTCCGGGCCCTCGGCCGACGAGTATCGGCACCGGGTGCGGGCTCGTGCCCGCTTCTCCGGACGCGTGGTCACCGCCGAAAAGAGCGTGGAGCGGCTCCTGGACCAGGCGAACCCGAACATCCACCACGGCGACGGCATGACCTGCGTGTGGCGACGCGAGACCGCGGCCTGCCGCCAGGCCCGGCTCGAGGCCGGCCTGCCCGCAGAGGACGGCCCCGACGAGTCGGAATGCCGCTTGGCGTGCACCAACCTGGCCTACACCGACCGGAGCATCGTCGAGCAGCGACTGCGACTCAAGCAGTGGGAGGTCACGGCAGCGGACCGGCTGGCACCGCGACCTCTGCGTGACCGTGCCGCAGCCCTGGCCGCCGGCAGCCGCGCCATCATCGACGCGCACGAACACACGACGGTTTCCAACAACCAGACGCGGGAGCACTGATGGGACGCCGACCACGCGACCAGGACGCCGATCGGGCCGCCATCCGCGCGGCGGCCGACCGTCTCCTGGCCGGCACACCCCTGCGCTCGTCGTCCGGAAAGCTCACGGCTTCCGAGCTGATCACCGAGAGCGATCTTCGGCGCGACATCGTCTATGGCCACACCGACCTCGTCCAGGACTTCCAGGCCCGAGCCAAGGCCCAGGACTCCACCCCGACCGCGATGCAGGAACTCGCCGACGCCAACCGCACCCTCAAGGCAGAGACAGCCGAACTGAGGACCGAACTGGCCGAGGAGCGGTCGAGAACCAAGGTGATGCGCCGGATCATCGCCGAACTGTCGCTCGAACTGGAGCAGGCCAAAGCGGAACTCGGCGCCGCCGCCGGCGTGACCCAGCTGCCCGTTCGGACTCGTTCTGTGGGGACGGCGAAGCGTGATTAGCTCTCTGCGATCAAGGCAGAGCAGGGCCGGCCGGTACGCTTTCGCAGCCTTCACCCGACTGAGCGCCGTAGACGGGGACCGGGATGGTGGCCTACCTGCCGCATCGGCCGCGTCCTGGCCGTCGCCGCTCGACGCGGCAGATTCGGACGCATAGCGCCGCCGGCAGTCAAAGACCGAATCCTGACTGGGCTTCACTGCATCAGGTGAAGCCAGCCGTGTCATGGCCTTATCCGCTCGTCCTGGCTGCTTTCCTGAGATTCAGTAAGGCTCCACGAGATGGGGGAGAGATGGCTGCCGTTGACGGGCCTGAGGTAGTCGTGTGGGACACGACGTACGCGTGCCCGCTGCGGTGCTCGCATTGTTACAGCGAGTCCGGTCGGCGTCCCGCGCGGCAGCTGGGCCGGGCCGACATGCTGCGGGTCGCCGACGCGCTGATCGATCTCGGCCCGAGGGTAGTGGCACTGTCCGGGGGCGAACCGCTCATTGTGCCAGGGCTGTTCGACGTGGCGGTGAGGCTTCGGCAGGCGGGAGTCCGGACATCCGTCAACACGAGCGGATGGGTGATGGACCGAGCGATGGTTTTGCGCCTGGCGGAGTGCTTCGACGAGGTGGTGGTCAGCGTGGACGGAGCCACCGCAGAGGTCCACGACCGGATCCGCGGTCGGGTCGGCTCCTTCGAACGCGTCATGGCTGCGCTCGGCCTGCTGGACGAGGAGGCGCACGAGCGGCGGCGGGGCGGTGCCCGCAAACTTCGGTTCGGCATCGACTGCGTCGTGGTGCGCGGCAACTTCGACCAGCTGGAGTTGCTCGCCTCGGAGATCGCGCCACGGTTCCCCGGGTTGGGGACGCTGGTGTTCAACGCCGCGGTGCCGGCGGGGCTCGCGAGCCGGCCGGAGTTCGGCCGGTGCGAACTGCTCGACGACCAGCAGGTCCGGCAACTGACCAGCTCGGAGTTCCTCGCACGCTTGCGGAAGCTCGCTCCGCCCTCGGTCTCCGTTCACACCACTGACAACTTCGATCTCGTCATGGAACCGGAACGCGTTGCCCAGGGCGCGTCCGCGCCGGTGATGCAGGTGGAACCCGACGGGGCGGTCCGCGCCGGCGCCGTGTATGAGGGCACGGTCGGAAGCTTGCTGGAGGAGCCGGGGCATGTGCTGTGGCGGCGCGGGCGGGAGCGTCTGAGGGATCCGTTCGTGGTGCAGACGCTCTCCTCCGTCCGCTCGATGCAGGGCTGGGCGGAAGCTGTACGGCGGATGGACCGGCGATTCGCGTCCCCCGAGGACCTGGCAAGGATCGAGCGGCGTTCGGTACGGCAAGAACCGCCGGAATTCGTGGTGCCCATCCAGGAAGCGAGCGGCCCTGTTCGGTGAGCGACCTGATGCGGCTGAAGGACTTCGACCGTTTCTGTCTGGCCGACCCGGACTTCTTCGAACTCCCGGAACAACTGCCGGACGGTGGAACGGCACTGGCCCCGGCAGCAGGCGAGCCGCCCGAGGGCTGGGACAGGGTCGAGAGCGGCTGGTTCGTGCGGCTGCGGCCGCGTGGTCTCGCGCTGCCCGAGCAGGGCTGGCTGATCCACGTCTCACCGGCTCTGCCTCACTTGGCCCGGACGGCGCAGGCTGTCGCCGACTGGGCCGTCCGCCACCGTGTGGGCTACGACATCATTCGAAGCGTTGCGTGTGCTCGTGCCCTGGGCGACAAGCACGCCTATCGGTTGAGCAGCGGCCGCCCGATCACTCTCTACCCCGCGGACGAGGGCGAGTTGAGGCGGGCGCTTGGGGAGCTCGGCGGCAGGCTGGAGGGGGTGCCCGGCCCATCTGCCCTGGGGGCGCTGCGCCACCGCTCCGGCCCGCTCTACGCTCGCTACGGCTCCTTCAAGACCCCGAACGGTCTTGAAATCCTGGGCGCCGCAGAGACGTTGCGAAAGCCGGACGGCACTCTCGTTCCCAACGAGAGCCGTCCAGTCTTCACCTGCCCCGACTGGGTTGCTCTGCCCGAGCCGCTGCGCCAGGACCAGGAGGCCCTGCACGCCGGGCCCGCCGAACCGTTCCCCTACCAGGTGCGACGGGCGATGCAGTTCACCAATGCAGGTGGAACCTACCTGGCGGCCGAGGCCCGCTCGGGCCGGGAGGTGGAGCTGCGCGAAGCCCGGCCCCATGCCGGACTCGATCGGCGTAGCGAGGACGCGGTCGCCCGGCTGACCCGGGAGCACGCGACTCTGGAACGGCTCGCAGGGCTCGAGTGCGTGCCCCGGGTGATCGGACACCACGTGTATGGGGGGCACCACTTCCTCGCGGTGGAACGGATCGAGGGCAGGACGCTCGCCGAAGCCGCGGCAGCCGCGCTTCCGCTGACAACCGAGGAGCGAGCTGCGAACGAGGCGGCCCAGTACGTCAGTTGGGCTATGGGCGTGCTCGACTCCCTGGCAGACGTGCTCGGACGCTTGCATGCCCGGGGAGTGCGGCTGGGTGAGCTGAACCCGGACAAGATCCTGCTCGGGCCGGACGGCCGAATCGTGCTGGCCGATTTCGAGACCGCCACCGACCTCGACGACGACCGCGCCCCAGCCGTGGGCCAAGCCGGCTGCACAGCCCCCGCTGGCCTGCGGGGAGCCGAGGCCACCGCCTACCTGCTCCACCAACTGCAGCTGTGGCTCCTCTTGCCGCTACCGGGACTGCAGCCGGCGGAGTTCCGCAGGTCGGCGCAGACGATCGACGAGCTGTACCCTCTGCTGCCTGACCACCGCACCGCACTGTTCACCTTCCCGGGGGCGCCCCCGGAGGACGACGACGCAGGTACGCTCCTTATGGCCGACCCGCTCGATTGGCCGGCGATCCGGGACTCACTGGTGGACGGAATCCACGTCATGGCCTCACCCGAGCGCCCGGACCGGCTCTTCCCCGCCACTCCGACCAGTCCTACCAGCGGCGGGGGTTATTCACTGGGCCATGGTGCGGCGGGTGTGCTCTACGCGCTCCACCATGCCGGCGCCGAGGTCCCCGATGCCTACATTCAGTGGCTGGTGGCCGCCGTCGAGCGCGACCGCACACCGCGGCCCGGGCTCTACGATGGCCTGCACGGTGCCGCGCTCACTCTCGACCTGCTGGGCTGGCGGGATGAGGCCCTGGAAGCTCTGGAGCGATGGAGTGCGCGCGGGACCGGCGACCTCGACCCGTCCCTGGCGGGCGGCGCGGCCGGCATCATGCTGAACCTGTTGTATTTCGCTGGCACCACCGGGGACGACACCTTCCGCGAGCAGGCCCTGTGTCTGGGCGAAGCGGCCGCCGCCAGACTGCTGAGTGGTGAACCAGCAGTGACACCGGGTCAGCATCCGCCCTTCGGGCTGCTGCACGGCGGAGCCGGTCTCGCCCTGCCGTTCCTTCGACTGTACGAGCAGGGCCACGGCAGCCGCTGGCTGGACCTCGCCGGCACCGCACTGAAACAGGATCTGGCCCGCTGTGAGGTCCTCCCCGACGGGGCCTTCGCCCTTTTCAGCGGGAAGCACCACCTCCCGTACCTGCATGGTGGCAGCATCGGGCTCGCCTTCGGCCTGCGGGCCTTCCTCCGCCACCGGCATGACCCCGCCGTGGCCGCCGCTCTCCTTGCGATCCGCCGTACCTGTGAGGCGCTGTTCGTGCGCAACAGCGGCCTGTTCCGCGGCCGTGCGGGTGGCATCGCGGTCCTCGCCGCCCTCGGCGAAACCGGCGACTCCCCGGCCATTCGTACTCAAATCCACCGTCTGGCCTGGCACGCCCGGTCCTATCGGGGCCACCTCGCCTTCCCGGGTACCCACGGCTTGCGGCTCTCCGCCGACCTGGCCACGGGAGCGGCGGGCGTCCTGCTCGCCCTGAGTTCCGCGTTCGAGAAGGACGGGCCAGCCCTGCCCCTCCTCGACTCGCGGCCCCCGGCACCGACGACCTTGGGAGGGAGGTGACCGTCATGGAGGAGATTCTCGAACTGCAGGAGCTGGAGGAGGACGCGCCCGCGTTGTGGCCCTGTGCCAACAGCTACATGAGCACGCTCGGGGTGGACGAGTAGCCGTTCCCCGAATCGGGTCGTGGGGGGGGGGCGGGGGGCGCCCGGCGGCGCGGGCCGCCCGGGCGGGGCCCCGGGGCCCCCCCCCGCCCCGCCCGCAGGGAGGTCGGCCCAAAGACAGAAGGACACGCAG
>NZ_JBHVPD010000048.1:62993-72920 GCF_042887525.1 Kitasatospora sp. NPDC057936 | reverse complement strand
GTGGTCGCCGGGGCGAGGGCGTCGAAGAGGAGGTCCTCGAAGGCGACCACGCGGTCCGACTCGGACACGTAGGCGAAGGGGATCTCGCCGACGTAGGTGAGGTTGGCGGAACGGATCGCCCACGGCGTGACGGCCCCGGTGGAGGCGTCCGTGGCCAGCGCGAGCTGGGTGACCTGCGGGTAGCCGGCGCCGGAGAGGGCGGGGTGCAGCACGCCGCCGTCCGCGCCCGCGGGGATCTTCCGGGTCAGCGTCTGGCCCTTGTACGTGACCTGGTTGATGGTCCCGACGCTGCCGTTGGTCGAGAAGTAGGAGTTGGTCGGGTCCCAGCCGTACTTCTTCTTGAAGTTCTCGATGCCGACGGCGTTGGCCATGTTCCAGACGTTGTCACCGATCCAGTCGACCGGCTTGGCGGTCGTCATGACGTCCTGGTAGAACGCCGCCGGGACGGCGTCCGGGATGGAGCCGCCGTAGTACGTCGAGCCGACGTAGAAGGTGGCCGAGTACTGCTCCACCAGGCCGGGGGTGTACGCGGAGACCGGCTTGGCGGTGACGGTGCCGAAGTGGCCGGCGAGGTTGGCCGTCGCCATGGCGTAGAGCTCGCCGAGGTAGCCGTAGGGGCCGGTGCTGTCGTAGAGGACGAGGGCCGAGGCACCGGCCGCGGCGGTCGGGGCCTGGACGGACGGGCGCGCGGCCGCGGCAGCGGGGGCCGCCGCCGGAATGACGGGGAGCCGGTGCGCCCGGCGCTTGAGGTCGTTCACCCGCTGGGCGGCGCTCCAGGCGGTCAGGTCGGCGGAGCCGGCCCCGGTGGCCGGACCGGACGCGGCGGCGGCGAGCGGCCCGCCGGACGGAACGGCCGGATTCCCGGCGCCGCCCGCCGCCTCGGCACCGGTGGAAAGTCCGACACCGCCCAGCAGGGCGGTGATCACGGTCAGAATGAGCGGGACCCGGGCAACCGGGATTCTCCCTCTCGCCTTGCTCATTGTCGTCCCCCCTGATTCATGGGTTTCGCCGGTCCCGCACCCCAGGCACCCCCCGGTGAATCTGGTGAAGACATGGCAAGGCACGGCGGTGAAGCCCCGGCATTTCGCCGATTCTCACGCCGGGCGCAAGGAGTGTCAACAGCATTTCTCGGTCCGGCCCGTGCACTTTTCGACGGTCGACTTCGCACGGAGGAGCCGGCGTCCATGACGCGGAACGCACGGCCTCCGATGGCACCACATTCGGCCAATCATCGGCCCTCGGCCTGCGGTAATGAAACGATCATCGGCCTACCGAACGCCCGATCGGGCCGGTTCACCGCCGTTTCACGGAATTTAATATTCCGATTCGCAGCCTTTCGTGATCACATGCTTAAGCATGCTTGTCATCTGATAGCCTCCGACCGCACGCCCCGGACCGACGGGCGGGCTGAAATCCGGGGGGATCTCATGTACGGAAAACCCGTTCTGGGGATAGTCCTGCCCTTGGCCGGGCTGATGGCGGCCCCAGAAGTTCTGCCGGGCGTACCCTTCGCCAGGGGACTGCAGGAAGCGGCCGGTGCCGGGTTCCTGCTCTACTGTTCGACAGCCACCATTCTCCTTCTCGTCAAATTCTGGTTCGCGTTCCGGAGCTCCGGTGATCGCCCGTGATCACGGAGGTCCTTCTCTGGTCGAGCGTCGCCATCATCGTGATGGCGGGCTGCTACAACGCCACTCTCTTCGTCCTCTCCAGGCGCAGGGTCCGCAACGACCGCGGTCCGCAGGCCGAGCGTCTCTACGTCTTCCTCCTTGCCTGTCTCAACGAGGAGAAGGTGCTCGCGGAGAGCCTGGCCCGGATCACCTCGCTGCCGGCGGCCGACTTCATGGCGCTGGTCATCGACGACGCGTCCGACGACCGCACCGCGGAGATCGCCCGCGCCGCCGACCCCGACCGGGTCAAGCTGCTGCAGCGGCACCTGCCGAACGCCCGGAAGGGCAAGGGCGCCGCCCTCAACGCCGGCATCCGCCACCTGCGGGAGTCCGGCATCCTGGACGGCCGCGACCCGGGCGAGGTGATCGTCTGCGTCGTCGACGCCGACGGCCGCCTCGACCCGCACGTCGTCCAGGCCGTCGACCCCTACTTCGACGACCCGCGCACCGGTGCCACCCAGATCGGCGTGCGCATGTACAACCGTCAGCAGGGCCTACTCGCCCGCCTCCAGGACATGGAGTTCGTCATCTACGGCGACATCTTCCAGTCCGCCCGCCGCTACTTCGGCAGCGTCGGCATGGGCGGCAACGGGCAGTTCATGCGGCTCTCCGCGCTCGACACCCTCTGCGGAGAGGGCGGCTCGGGGCCGTGGAGCGACTCCCTGACCGAGGACCTCGACCTCGGGGTGCGCCTCATCGCCGGCGGCTGGACCAACCACCACTGCACCACCGCCGCCGTCTCCCAGCAGGCCGTGCTCGACGTGCGGCGGCTGGTGCGCCAGCGCTCCCGCTGGTTCCAGGGCCACCTGCAGTCGGCCCGGCTGGTGCCGCTGATCCTGCGCGAGGTGCCCACGAAGCCCGCGATCGACCTGCTGTACCACCTCTCCAGCCCCGTCCTGATCCTGCTCACCTCCCTGCTCCCGCTGTCCTTCGTCATCGCCACGGGCGGCGTCCTCCTCGGCTCCGTCGAGGCCGGGCACCCGCTGGTGTCGCCGATGTGGATCATCGGCCCGTACGTCCTGTCGTTCACCGCGGCGTACGCCTACGGCTGGGTCTACTTCCGGCGCGAGCGCGGGCTCGGGCTCGTCCGCGCGGTCCTGCTCTCCCACGTGTTCGTCGTCTACGGCTACATCTGGTTCGCCGCCGGATGGTGGGGCCTGTGGCGCATGCTCACCGGCAAGCAGACCTGGCTCAAGACCGCGCGCACCTGACGCGCACCCGACACACGCGCACCCGACACACGCACGCCCGTCTCCTTCAGCACCGTCCACGCACGTGCGCACGCACGACCCTCCGCGCACGTGCGGAAAAACCCTGTGCGGAAAACCCTCCCTGCCCCTCGGCAGGCACCCTCTCTGGAGACTCATGTCCCCGAACGCGAACACCACACCCGTCCGCGCCATGCTCGTCCTCGGCACCCGCCCGGAGGCGATCAAGCTCGCGCCGGTCGTCCGCGCCATGGCCGCCTCCCCGCACTTCGAGCCCCTCGTCGTCTCCACCGGCCAGCACCGCGAGATGCTCCAGCAGATGCTCGAACTGCTGCAGGTCGAGGCCAAGTTCGAGCTCGACGTGATGAGAGAGCGGCAGGAGCTGTCCAAGCTGACGGCCCGTCTGGTCGAAGGCCTGGGCGAGGTCGTCCACGCCGAACGCCCGGACCTCGTCGTCGTCCAGGGCGACACCACCTCCGCGCTCACCGGCGCCCTCGCCGCCTTCTACGAGCACGTCCCCGTCGCCCACGTCGAGGCCGGGCTGCGCACCGGGGTGCTGGACAACCCCTTCCCCGAGGAGCTCAACCGCCGCCTCATCGGGCGCATCGCCCGCTGGCACTTCGCGCCCACCCCCCGCGCCGCCGGACACCTCACCGCCGAAGGCGTCCCGGAGGCGGAGGTGTTCGTCACCGGCAACACCGTCATCGACAACCTGCTGTGGGTGCTCGAACAGGGCGCCGGCCGCGACCACTTCGAGAGCAACGGCCGGCGCCGCGTCCTGGTCACCCTGCACCGCCGCGAGAACCAGGGCGACAAGATGCGCGCCATGGGCAAGGCCCTGCGCCGGCTCGCCGACCGCGGCGACGTCGAACTCGTGCTGCCGCTCCACAAGAGCCCCGCCGTCCGTGAGGCCCTCCTGCCCGAACTGTCCGGCCACACCGCCATCCGCATCGTCGAACCGCTCGACTACGTCGACTTCTCCGCCACCCTGGCCGGCTGCGACCTCGTCCTGACCGACTCCGGCGGCATCCAGGAGGAGGCCCCCACCCTCGGCAAGCCCGCCCTCGTGCTGCGCACCACCACCGAGCGGCCCGAGGCCGTCGAGGCCGGCGCGGCCCAACTCGTGGGCACGGAACCGCACGTCATCCTGGACGCCGCCATGCGCCTGCTGGACGACGACGACGCGTACCGGCGCATGGCGAGGGCCGGCAACCCCTTCGGCGACGGGCACGCCACCGCCCGGATCCTGGCCCAACTCGCCGAGGACTTCGGCGTCGACGCCGACCCGGCGCCCGCACCGGCCCCCCTCGCCGTCCCCCAGCCCGAGGGTCCGGAGTCATACTCGACGGCATGACGAGAGTTCACCGGCTCCTCACCGTCCTCCTCCTCTCCGCCGCCGCGGTGGCGGGGCTCGCCTTCGCGGTGAGCGCCATCTGGGGGGACGAGTACGGGGAGCCGGTGCGGCCGTGGACCGACGGTTCGGTCCACGGCCCCTGGCGGTCGGTCTTCGACGGCCACGGCGCGAACACCGGCTTCACGAACGGCCTGGCCCTCTCCCCCAAGCCAGCGCGGCAGCCGGACGAGACCCACGCCGGACTGATCGTCTCCACGCGGCAGTACGGGGACATGAGCCTCCAGGCCCGCATGCGCACCGTCGCCCAACTGCGCACACCCACGCCCAACCCCTGGGAGGTGCCGTGGCTGGTGTGGGCGTACACCGACCCGGACCACTTCTACTACCTCATCCTCAAGCCCAACGGCTGGGAGCTCGGCAAGCGCGACCCCGCCTACCCCGGCGGCCAGCGCTTCCTGGCGACGGCCGCCGAGGAGTTCCCCGTCGGCGACTGGTCCGACGTCAAGGTGGTCCAGCGCGGTGCCCACCTGGACGTGACCGTCGACGGCAAGGGCCTGGTCTCCTACGACGACGAGGAACGCCCGTACCCGAGCGGCAGCATCGGCGCCTACACGGAGGACGCCCAGGCGGTGTTCAGCGACATCGCGGTGGAGCCGACGCAGTAGCATCCGCCGCCCACTGCCGCGACCTCGACGGACTGCTCCGGCGACGGCGCGGGGCGCAAACCCACGTGATCACGGGGCACCCGGTCTGCCAGACTGCCCGGCGTGAGCAATTCGAACGCCCTGCCCGTCCTGCGGACCCCCGATCTGCCGACCGCCTACCGTGCCGTCAAGCGGCTGCTGAACCTCGCGATCCCCATGGACTCGTTCAACGTCAGCGCGGAGACGGAGGCCCTCACACTCGCAGAGGCGCAGCGCATGGCGGCCGCCTTCCCGACGGCCACGATCGCCCCTGACGACCCGTACCGGCCGGAGTCCAACGACGACGTCCGCCGCATGGTCGTGGCGGGGGACCCGGACGTGGCGGCGCTGCTCCCCGTCTCGCTGATCCTCGAACGGCTGCCGGTCGGGTCGATCGAGGAGGCGTTCTTCGGGGTGGCCGGGTCCGGTCCGGGTTCGATCGACTGGGACTGCTTCAGCTGGCCGGCGGTTCCGGAGCTCGGCCTGGCGGTCCGCAACAAGGACGCCTACGTCCAGATCGCGCTCAACAGCCGGGACGTTTTCCGTGACGTGCCCGCCGAGGACCACACGGTCTTCGTCCACTTCCGGCAGGGCGACGTGGAGCGCGCCGAATGGCTGGCCCGGCAGGCCGGGTTGCAGCCGGTCGGCCCGGTGGAGTGGGGCTGGTAGGGCTCCTGCTCGCGGCCGGGCGGCCGCATTGCGCGCCGTTCGTCCTACTGGCGGGACCGCGCGCTCTCGATGCCGTCGAGCATCAGGCCGAGCGTGAAGTCGAAGCGGTCGTGGGTGCTGCCGGCCGTCAACTCCTCGGCGTAGCGCCGGGTCTGGGGGTAGGCGTCGGGGAGGGCGGCGAAGCGGCGCAGGAGTTCGTCGCGTTCGACGACCCACGCGCCGTCGCCGCGTTCGTGGCGCTTGCCGGCCATGGAGAGCTCAAGGCTGTACGCGTTCACGTAGAGCATCAGCGAGTCCATGGCCCAGGCGGCGGCCTGCGGGGGGATGCCGCCGGCGAGGAGGATGGCGAGCAGGCCCTCGCCGACCCGGAGGGTGTCGAGGTCCGAGGGGGCGGCGGCGAAGGCGGCCCGGGAGATGCCGGGGTAGCGCAGGTACTGGTCGCGGAGCTGGGTGCAGACGCCGGTGATCTGCTGCCGCCATTGGGCCGGGTCCGGCTCCGGGAGGTCGATCCGCGCGCACAGGCGGCCGATGAGCAGCTCGTCCAGGTCGTCCTTGTTCACCACGTGCGCGTAGAGCGAGGACGGCCCGGTCTCCAGGGCCGTCGCGAGGCGCCGCATGGTGAGGGCCTCGAAGCCCTCCTCCTCGATCATCGCGAACGCCATGCTGATGATCGCCTCGACCGTGATCGGCTTCTTGCGTCCAGCGGACGGCCCGCGCCGGACGCCCGGCGCGTCCGTGTCGGTGCCGAGGTGGTGCCGCGCTGCGCGTCGCTCCTGCGGGGTGGGTGCCATGCGAGCAGTCTAACCAACCTGCGAACGGTGTTCCACGCCACTAAGAACGGTGTTCGTATTGAACAGAACACCGATCTGCTGTAGAACGGTGTTCGTGTCTACTGACCAGCTCACTTCCCGATCCCCCGCGACCACCGGCAGCACCGTGCTGCCCCCGCGCACCGCGTGGCTCGTCGTGGTCGTCGTCTTCCTCGCCGACGTCATGGACCTCATCGACGCCAGCATCGCCAACCTCGCCGGCCCCTCCATCCGCGCCGACCTCGGCGGCAGCGAGTCCACGCTCCAGTGGGTGCTCAGCGCCTACACCGCCGCCTTCGCCCTCGGCCTCGTCACGTCCGGACGGCTCGGTGACCTGCTGGGCCGCCGGCGACTGTTCCTGCTCGGCTTGACCGGCTTCACCCTGGCCTCGCTCGCCTGCGGACTGGCCCCGAACCCGGCCCTCCTGATCACCGCCCGCACGCTCCAGGGCCTGTGCGGATCGGTCATGATCCCGCAGGGCATGGCCCTGGTGAAGATCGTCTTCCCGCCCCACCAGCTGCGCAAGGCCCTGACGCCCATCGGCCCCCTCATGGGCCTGGCGACCGTCGCCGGCCCGATCCTCGCCGGGTGGCTGCTCCACCTGAACCTCTTCGGCAGCGAGTGGCGCCCGATCTTCCTGATCAACATCCCCTTCGGCGTCATCGCCCTCGCGATCGCCTGGCGCGTGCTGCCCGCGCACGGCGGCGAGGACCGCTCCGCCCGCCTCGACCCGGTCGGCGTCGGGCTGCTCACCGCCGCGTCGGCACTGCTGATCGTCCCGCTCATCCAGGGCCGCGAGCACGGCTGGCCCGCCTGGAGCTACGCCATGATGGCGGGTGCGGCGGTCCTGTTCGCCCTGTTCGTGCGCTTCGAGCGGCGCAGCGCGCACCCGGTCATCACGCCGTCGCTGTTCCGCAAGCGCGGCTTCGTCGTCGGCCTGATGGTCTCGGGCGGTTTCTACGCCGCGCTGAGCGCGTTCGTCCTGACCGTCAACCTGCTGCTGCAGCAGGGCCTGGGCTGGTCGCCGCTGCACACCGGCCTCACGCTGATCCCGTGGGCCCTCGGCACCGCCCTGGCCGTCCTGCTCGCCGGCCGGTCACTGGCCGTGCGGCTCGGGCGCACCGCCCTGCACCTGGGCCTGGCGATCGCGGTCGTGGGCCTGCTGGCCCTGTGGTGGTCCACCGCCCACTGGGGCACCGACCTCTCCGCCTGGAAGCTGGCGCCCGCGCTCCTGCTCACCGGATTCGGCTCCGGCATGGTCTTCGTCCCGCTCGTCGACTACATCCTCGGCGACGCCACGACCGAGGAGGTCGGCACGGGCGCGGGCACCCTCAACGCCGTCCAGCAGTTCGCCGGCGCGATCGGCGTGGCCGCCCTCGGCACGGTGTTCTTCGCCCGCGCCGGGCACGGCTCGCCGCACTCCAGCATCGACGCCGCCGAACTCGTCCTCGCCATCACCGCCGGCCTGAATCTGATCGTCTTCGCACTGGTGGGGCTGCTGCCCCGGCACGCGCAGCAGGCGCACGGCTGAGCACGCACCCACCGACGCAAGGGAAAACACCATGAAGGCAGCACAGTTCAGCCGCTTCGGCGGCCCCGAGGTCCTGGAGATCGTCGACCTGCCCGACCCGCATCCGGGCCCCGGCGAGATCCGCATCGCCGTCCGCGCGGCGGGCGTCAACGCCAGCGACTGGAAGAAGCGCCGGGGCGAGATGGACCAGGCACTCCCCCAGGCCCTCGGCCACGAGGCGGCGGGCATCGTCGACGAACTCGGCGAAGGCGTTGAGGACTTCGCGATCGGCGACCGCGTCTTCGGCCTCTGCACGGCCGGCGCGGCCCAGGCCGAACTCGCGGTGCTCTCCTGCTGCGCGCCGATCCCGCGACCGCTCGACTTCCCGGCCGCCGCCGCACTGCCCGCCGCCGTCGAGACGGCCACCCGAGTACTCGACCAGCTCGGCGTCGCGGACGGACACGTCCTGCTGGTCCACGGCGCCTCGGGAACGATCGGCAGCGCCGCCGTCCAACTCGCCGTAGCGCGCGGTGCGCGCGTGATCGGGACCGCCGGCCTCGCGCGGCACGACTACCTGCGCGGCCTCGGGGCCGAGCCCGTCGTCTACGGACCCGGGCTCGTCGCACGGGTCCGGGCGGTGGCACCCGACGGGGTCGACCTCGCGCTCGACGCCGCCGGGAGCGGGCTGCCCGACCTCATCTCGCTGACGGGCGGCCCCGGGCAGGTCGTGACGATCGCCGACTTCGCCGGCGCACGGGAGCACGGCGTCCGGTTCAGCCGGGGCGACGACGGCCGCGCCCTCCACGCCATCCGCTCGATCGGCCCGCTGATCGAGGCCGGGCGCTTCGCCCTCCCCGCCGTTCGGACCTTCGCGCTCGCCGACATGGCGGACGCGCACCGGGCCGGCGAGAGCGGCGGCCTGCGGGGGAAGCTCGTGCTGGTGATCGGCCCCGACGCCCAGCGTCACTCGGGCGGCGGGCTGTCCCAGGAGTAGGTGTCGGGCCGGTTGTGCGTACCGCCGGAGTTCTGGTCGTGGATGGCCGCGTCGGCGGTGTACGCCGTCCCGTCGGCGAAGTCGACCTGGCAGCGCAGGTGAACGGTCTCCCCGCGCACGGTGCCGTGGACGTGCGGGGTGCAGGAGACCGAACCGACCGGCCGGTGGTCCTGGGTGGTGATGTGGGACTTCATCACGTTCTGCAGGGCCACGTAGGCGTCGTTGTTCGGCCCACAGGCGGCCGCGGTGGCGGCCAGGGCGACGACCGCCGCGGCTGCCACGGATGCCCGCGGCAGCCGGGCCCGCCGGGTCAGCCGGGCCCGCCCGCGAAGTCGGTCCACGCGCATCGGTGAGCTCCAGATCGCCGGTCGGAAGGAGCCCCGATCGTAGCCCCCGCAGGCGGGGCCCTTCACCACGCGATTCACCCGACCGGTCCCGCCTGC
Organism: Kitasatospora sp. NPDC057936; assembly: GCF_042887525.1. NCBI lineage: Bacteria > Bacillati > Actinomycetota > Actinomycetes > Kitasatosporales > Streptomycetaceae > Kitasatospora > Kitasatospora sp. NPDC057936. Next base: position 63,583 of record NZ_JBHVPD010000048.1, on the reverse strand, counting down.
CCCGTCCGACACACCACGACCGGCGGACCATCGCCCACCCCGGCAGGAGCGACGCCTACTGTCACCCTCGCCCCTCAAAAGGGATATTTTCTGACAGATCGGAGAATCATCATGCATCGTCACACCACCTGGGCGCTGGCCGCACTCGCCGCCGCCGGCATCGCCGCCGTACCGACCGTCGCGAGCGCCGAGGTCGTCTCCGGCGGCAACCACGGAACGGTGGTGGTCGGCAACGGCAACCAGGTCGCGGGCTACGACATCATCAACGCGGGCCACGACGCCACCGTCGGCTCGCACAACGGCTCCAGCGGCGTGGCCGGCGGCGCCATGGACGCCGCCCAGGCGGCGGGCGGCAACTGGGACACCGTGATCGTCGGCAACGGCAACCAGGTCGCCGGTGACGACATCGTCAACGCCCTGAACGACGCCACCGTCGGCTCCTACAACGGCGGCTCGGGCATGGCGGCGATGATGACCACCGCCCTGAAGCCGATCACGGGCTGAGGCCGGGGCAGCCCCCAGTGAGCGCGGGAAGTCGGTGTGGGCGACATACCCCGCCGCGTTGTTTTCTACCACACCGGCTGATAACG
>NZ_JBHVPD010000048.1:13909-62979 GCF_042887525.1 Kitasatospora sp. NPDC057936 | reverse complement strand
TCGTCGGTGTGTTTTGGGGGGGGGCACACACCCCCCCGCCGCTTTGTGTTCTCCCACACGGGCTGATCACGCGTCCGGCAGGAGGAGCCAGACCTCGGAGAAGGCGAGGCCGTGTTCACGGGTCGTCTCACCGCACGGGCAGCCCAGCGCGATCAGGCGCCAGTCGCAGGCCACCGCCCACGGCCCGGCCGTACCTCCGCAGGCCGGACAGGCGACGGTCTCCGCGGTCCACACCCCGGGGGCCGATCTGCCGTAACGGCGGAAGCGGCCCGCGTACCGGGCCTGCCAGGGCTCGACCGGGGGCGTGATCGGTGGAGTCCCGGGCCGCCTCGTCGAGGCCAGCAGGGCGAACAGGGAGGCCAGTTCGGGGATCAGGGCCTCACCGGCCTCCGTCGGCGGTGCGGCCGGGCCGGCCGGCGTCCCGTACGCCCGGGCCGCTGCCGGGGCCGACGGGTTCGGGGTGGCATGCCAGGGCAGGAACGCGCGCGCGACGGCGGCCAGGAGGGCGGCTGCGGGCGGGCTGACGGCGCCCGCGTCCAGGTGGTGGAGGGTCGCGCGCAGCAGGCGCTGGAGCCGCCGGTCGCGGTCCGCGGCCACCAGCGTGCGCGCGGCCCCGCGCCGGGCCGGGAGCGGGGCTTGAAGCCGGGCCAGCACGGCCGCCGCCGCTTCGGCGTCCGCAACGGCGGGACGCCACTCGCCGGCGGCCAGAAGCTCCCGGGCCCGACCGGTTTCCGCCACGAGGGCGCGCGTCCGCAGCGATCGCGGCGCGAGATCGGTCTCGTGCATCCCATGCCCGCCCATCACACCCGCCCTTCCCCCGACCCGTGCGCACATCCCATCACACAAGCAACCGCGCCCGGCCACCACCGAAATCCGCTGGAGACCGGGCCCCGATCACGGAATGCTCGTGCGCCGATGAGCGAATTCACGTACGCCGCCCCGTCCACCCTCCTCGGCCAACTCCAGCGGGGGCGGGGCCTCGGCGCCACCGGCGCCCTGAGCACCCCGGGCGCTGCCGACCTCGTGTACGCGTGCGTCCTCACCGACAGCCGGTGGGACCGGCAGACCGAGGAGCGGTCCGCCTACCTCGCCCGGCTGATCCACCGGTTGGCGCTGCCACTCGAACCCATCGAACGGTTCGTCCTCGCCTACGACGGCGGGGACGCCGACCGGATCGAACCGGCTCTCGACGTCCTCGCACAACTGCCCCTCCTCGGGCGCCACGACGTGGTGCCGGTGCTGCGCCGCTACGCCGTACACGGCCGGCACTGGGACACCGCGCTGGCTTCGATCGCTAACAGCACGGCCTGGGACGCGCTCCCGGAGCTTTGGAACGGCCTCGACGCGGACGTCCTCGCCCACCGCGACGACGCCGAGCTCGCCGAAGCTGCGGAGACGATGTCCGAACCGTGGGCGTCCTGGGCGCGCACCCAGCCGCGCGTGCGGAGTCTCCTCGGCGAGTTCGGTGACACGGAGTCACAAGCGCCCCACCGCCCCGCTCCGCCCGACCTCTCGGGCACTGGGACCGCCGACTTGCTGGGGGTCCTACGTGGCAACCGTCTCGCTCTCCAGGAGCTCGGCCGACGCGGCGACTTGGTCCTCCTCGACCTCGCCGAGGACGCCACCCTGCGAAACGCGGCCGGCTACGCACCCGGCATCGCCCGCGGCCTGCGCCACCTCGGCGGCGCTGCCGTCACCCGAGCCCGTGCGTGGGCGGGCAGCGGCGACGACACGCTCCGGCAACTCGCCGTCACGGTCCTCTCCGAGTTCGGCGAACCCGAGGACGGCCCGTACCTCCTGGACGTCCTCATCAAGGCCATTGACGAGGGCGAGTGGTGCGCAGCCGAGTCCCCCGCCCGTGGGCTCGGGAGGCTCGGCGCGGCCGGGGCAACCGGGGTCCTCGTCCATGCCTGGGAGTCGACGATCCACTCGTACGCGCGTGAGGCGTTCCTCGAAGGCCTGCGCGGCTGCGCACCCGTGGCAACGGCGGACGACTTCACCGAGGAGGGGCTCGACGACTGCGAACCCGGTGTCCAGAACGCCGCCTGCCACCACTCCCCCGACACGCCGTCCGCCCGGGGCCGGCTCGCCGTGCTCTCCGCCGATCCGCTCGCGGGCGTAGTCCGGGAAACGGCCCGTCGGCATCTGGGCTGCACGACCGGCCCCGTGCATCCCGTGGTCCGGGACGCCGGGGCAGACCCCTGACTCAGTTGCCCCCCGCCCTGCGATCGAGCGTGGCCTCAAGCCGATTCCGAAGGTCCGGCGGGCAGGCCGGGTTGGTGGCCACTGCGTAGCGGACGTCGCGTGACGGGTCTTCGGCGAGGGCCGTGAGCACGTCGGGCGGGAGGTTTCGGTTGCCGGCCAGCCAGCGACGGTTCTCCGTGTCGGCGGACGTCGCCGCGGCCCGCATCAGCCGCCGGCTGGTCGTCGCCCACAGGGCCCACCGGCGGACGACGGGGTCGAACCGCTTACGGGCGGCGGCGGTGACCAGCTCGGGCGGCGCCGACGGGTTGCAGATGGCGGAGACGCGCACCTGCTGGTCCCGGTCGCGGGCGAGCTCGTCCAGGAGCTCGGCGGGGGCATGGGGGTTGGCGGCCACGGCGACGCGCACGGTCCACTCGTCGCGGGCCGCCGCCCGTAGGGCTATGGCGTCCCGGGTCCGGCCGACGGCGCCGCGCCGCACGTCCCAGTCCGGATCGCCGAGCATCCGGTCCACCAGGTCGGACGGCACGTCGGGGTGGGCCAGCACCGCGACGCGGACGTCGGAGGCCGGGCTCTCCGCGAGCGTGCGCAGGAGGTGTTCCGGCAGGTCGTCCCGGAGGCTCGGCCCGCTTCGCCGGCCGCAGTCCTCGATCCACTCCTCCGGGTGGTACCAGTCAGGGCCTTCGAGCACCCGCTCGCAGCCCGGCGTGAAAACGGTGTTGCAGGGCCGTTGTTCGTCCACGGCGTCCTCCTGGGGCAGGCGGCCTTCAGCATTAACGTCAGATGGACGATAACACTTCTCGTCGCTCGGACGATAATGACGCCGGAGTCCTGCTGCCCCCCGATGGAACCGACCCGATCGTCAGGAGCTGTGGACCGGGCTGTCGGGGTCGAGGAGGTAGGTGCCCCTCGCGAGGCCCTCCAGGACGCGGTCGGCAGTCGCCTCCGCCGTCAGGCGGCCGGAGTCCAGGACGTTCGGCTCGTAGGCACCCAGGTCGCTGAACTGGGCGTGCATCGACCGGATCGGGTCCGGGTCGGTCAGGGCGTCGTCGCCAGTGCGGCTCGTCGCCCGGCCCAGTGTGGTGTGCTCGTCCGGACGCAGGATGACGTAACTCAGCGGCACGGCCCGCTCCTTGGCCGCGGCGCGGAAGAGGTCGATGAACCAGGGGCCCACGACGCCGTCGTACACCACGTGGTAGCCGCCGGCGGCGTAGCCGAACGCCGCCGCGACCAGGACCTCCAGGACCACCTGATTCTGCCGGTGGGCCTCGGGCAGGTAGGCCGGGAGCCGACCCTGCTTGATGTAGCGCCAGAAGTCGTCACTGCGCAGGTGGACGCTCGGGGTCAGGCGGTCGGCGAGGAGCGCCGAGACGGTGCTCTTGCCGGCTCCGGGCGGGCCCGTCAGGAGGATCACCTGGCCGCCGGCGGGACCGGTCTGCTCGAAGCTCGGTGGGTTCACGCCGCCACCGTGTCACGTTCGGCCGGTGCTCCGCCCCCGATTTTGACCTCCACGCGAGGGGGCGCGCGCTCAGTGCGGCCCGCGGCCGATGTCGCGGCCGAGTTCGAGGGCGAGGACCTGGTCGAGCCGCACGAAGGTCTCGAAGCGCGTGCCGGGCGACAGGTCGGTGCGGGCCTCCAGAGCGTCGAGTGCGCGCAGCGCGACCCGGGCGTCGAGGTCCTCGTCGAGGCCGTCGAAGCTCGCCTGGACCATGTCGGCCGCCGGCGCGCCGGAGGGCATGGAGGCGAGGTCGGCGACGAGCGCGCGCCAGCGGGTCAGCTTCTCGGCGGCGTCCGCCAGGGTGTCGGCGGTGAGCCGGACCGGGGTGGTGACGGCGTGTTCGAGGAGGGCGAGGCGCAGCGCGAGGGGGTCGTCCTCGGGAGTGAGGGCCGGGGTCGGCAGGTCCTCGGCCACGGGACCGGTGAGCAGGAGGAGGGCGGCCGACGGTTCGGGTTCGGCGTCGGGGCGACTGGTGACGGTCAGGTCGGCGACCGGCCGGTCCTGCGCGTCCGCGCGCCCGTGCAGGTGGACGGGCGGGTGGATGCCGAGTCGGTCGGCGGCGATGCGGAGGGCCCGGAGCTGGTCGTCCGGGCCGTCGGAACCGTTCGGGACGGCGAGTTCGGTCAGCACCTGGAGGCCGTGCGTCTCGCAGGTGCGCGCCAGGACGTCACCGACCAGCAGGGCGCGCAGATCACCGAGCCGGAACGGCCGGCCCTGCTCTCCCACGTCGACGGTCACGCGCAGGAGTCCGGTCCGGCGGGGGCGGATCTCGCTGTGCCGGCCCGTGCGGGCGTCGGTGATACGCAACGGCGTCTCCCTCTCGACTCAGTGGTGCGGTCAGGTGCGATCAGGTCCGGTCAGGATGCGGCATCGTCCGGTTCGTCACCGGTACGGCTGTCGGCTCCCCCGGTGAGTTCCCCCTGAAGGTCCTGACGACGCCGACCGTGCCGAGGCGAACGCAGATCGATACTCTCGGCATGACCCGGTCAGAAAATGGAACGGAAGGAGCGCCCGCATGCGCCGTGGGAGGGCCCGGGACGACGACGTACCGGCCGAGCCGGGCGGAGCGGCTCACGGACGGCGGCACACGCGGATCACTCCGGCATCCGTCCGCGACGCGGCGCTGATCGGGCTGCTCGCCGGCCTGATCGTCTTCATCGCCGCCATCCCGACGGCCGGTTCGGCGGCCGGAGGACCGTCCCGCCATCAAGGCCCGGGCCAGCGCGTCCACATCCTGCGGCAGTGCTGCGACAACCCCGTCCGCTGCCGGTCCGCCCGGCGGCGTCGACTGTGGTGTCCGCCGTCCCGGCGTCCGCACGGCGTCAAACGCCGTGGCCCGCGGGCCCGGTGAACGATCGCGGCGGAGCCGACGTCGCTACGCTCGGTCCCACGCTGCGCCGTCCGACCGGCACGGTGGCCTCCCTTGGTTCCTGCGACCGCGAACGGACGACCATGAGCACGCCCCTCCAGGACCCCGGATTCTTCCGGGACCCGTACCCGACGTACGCGGCGCTCCGCAGCCAAGCCGCCGTGCAGAAGCTCCCGGGCAGCGGGCACCGGGCCGGCTACGTCGTGACCGGTTACGCCGAGGCACGGCAGGCGCTGGCCGATCCCGGGCTGTCGAAGGACACCGCGCGCTTCTTCGCCGGCAAGGAGACCGGGCGCGACGTCCACCCCGCCGTCTCGCAGAACATGCTGGCCACGGACCCGCCGGACCACACCCGCTTGCGGCGGCTGGTCACGAAGGCGTTCACCCCCGGTGCCGTCGACCGCCTGCGCCCGTACGTCCACGGCCTCGCCGACACCCTCCTCGACGCGTGGACGCCCGGGGAGGAGGTGGACCTCATCGCGGGTCTCGCCGTCCCGTTGCCCGTCACGGTGATCTGCCAGCTCCTCGGTGTCCCGGCCGCCGACCGGGACGCCGTCCGGGCGTGGTCGACGGACCTGTTCGCCGCCGGCGACCACGCCCGCACCGACGCCGCCTCCCACACGCTCGCCGACTACATGACCGGGCTCGTCGCGGCCAAGCGCCGCACCCCGGACGACGCTTTGCTCTCCGCGCTGGTCGCCGCCCGGGACGGCGACGGCGACCGGCTGACCGAGCGGGAACTGGTCTCGCTGGCGGTGCTGCTCCTGGTCGCCGGGCACGAGACGACCACCGCCGCCATCGGCAACGCCGTCCTGGCCCTGCTCCGGCACCCCGACCAGCTGGAGCTGCTGCACACGGCCCCGGGCCGGATCGACGGCGCCGTCGACGAACTCCTGCGCCACGACTCGGCGGTCACCGTCGCCACCTGGCGCTGGGCCCCCGAACCGGTCCGGATCGGCGGGACGGACGTCCCGGCCGGCAGCCCGGTGTTCGTCAGCCCGGGCGCCGCCAACCGCGACCCGGCCCGCTTCGCGGACGCGGACCGGCTCGACCTGGACCGGGCGGACGCCCACGCGCACCTGGCCTTCGGCCACGGCATCCACCGCTGCCTCGGCGCACCCCTCGCGCACACCGAGGTGGCGACCGCGCTGCGCGTCCTGCTGGCCCGCTTCCCCGGCCTGCGCCTCGCCGTGCCGGCCGACCAACTTCGCTGGCGGCACTCGCGGCTCGTCCACGGGCTGGAGTCGCTGCCCGTCGTGCCGTAGGCGGCGACGCTAGCCCCAGGGATCGAGGGCGTGTTTGCCGAGCGTCCGGCCCGCTTCGAGGCCGTCCGGGCGTCGGCCGTCCAGGACCGCCTCGGCGCCGAGCGAGGGGCGTCGCGGTCTTCCGGCACCCGGGCCGGAAGACCGGAAGGGAAGACCCGTCCTACGCCTGCGGGCGCGGCCCGACGTACCCGGCCCGGGCCCGCATCCGCAGTGGCTCCTCGCCGTACTCCTCCACCGCGTGCGCCAGCCAGCCCGGGGTGCGGGCCACCGCGAAGACCACCTCGCCGGCCTCCGCCGGGAGCCCGGCCGTCAGCGCCATGGCGGCCAGCGCCAGGTCGATGTTGGCCCGCAGCTCCGGCCGCCCGGCCGGGCCCGCGGCCGCCTCCACCGCGGCGACGGCGGCCACCACGGCCGCACCGCCATCGAGTCGACGGACCGCGTCGAGCAGCGCGACCGCTCTCGGATCGCCTTCCGGGTAGAGCCGGTGGCCGAGCCCCGGGATCGGCCGGCCGGTGCGCAGGTAGTCGGACACCACCGGCACGGCGCCGTCGGCCAGCACCTCGGCGAGCATCCGGTGCGCGAGCGGGCTGGCGGCGCCGTGCAGCGGACCGTCGGTGGCACCGAGTCCGGCGGAGACCACGGCGTACGGATGCGCCCGCGCCGACGCCGCCAGCCGGGCCGCCACCGTCGAGACCGCCAGCTCGTGGTCGATCAGCAGGACCAGGGCGCGGTCCAGGCAGGACAGCGCCTCCGGCGTGGGCGCGGCCGTGGCCAGCCGGCTCCACAGCCGCGCGGCCAGCGAAGACCCGGGGCCGGGGTCCGGATCGGGCGCGGTGCGGGGCAGCGCCTCGACCATCCCGGCGATCAGCGCCGCCCCGGCGGCGTGGACGGTCCGCTCGCGCAGGTCGAAGCGCAGCGGGTCGAGCGCGGCGGCGACGGTCGCCGAGATCCGGAGCCGGTCGGGCAGCCGGATCCCTTCGGGCAACGCGGCGGCGGCGCGGGCCAGCGCCTCGGCGGTGGCGGGCGGCACCCGCAGCTCCACCGGGGCGTCGGTGCCCAGGCCCCAGAGCCAGCCGATCGCGGCCTCGAAGCCGTACCGGGCGGCCAGTTCGACGGCGTCCCGGCCGCGGTAGTAGAGCCGACCGTTCTCGATCAGCGTCAGCCCGGTCCGCACCGCGACCGGTTCGCTGCCCCACGATGCGGCGGCGGGAGCCTCGCCCGGAGCCGGGCGCACCGGGGCGCGGCGGCCACGGGCGGCCAGCTCGGCGACCTCGCGGGCGTCGAAGGTGCTGCCCTTGCCGCCCGGGGCCCGCTCGCTGCTGAGCTGTCCGCGGCTGGCGTAGGCGTACACCGTCTCCACCTTGACGCCGAGCTGCTCGGCGACCTGCTGGGTGGTCAAGCGTTCGGCCATGGTCTGCCCTCGCCCTCCGATCGGGTACCTGCGCCCTGTGTCCGCATGCCTTGATGATGATCCACAGGATTCCACATTGATTTCAATCAACGTTGACAACATAGATCAACAGTCGGAGAGTACAGAACGTCGCCGGAAACACCCACCACCTGGCACGAAGCACGCACGAGAAGGGCCACTGCCATGCCGAGCACCACCGAGATCGAGGTCCCGCGCGGCCTCAAGGGCGTCGTCGTCACCGAGACCGAACTCGGCGACGTCCGAGGGCTGGAGGGCTTCTACCGCTACCGCCAGTACTCGGCGATCGACCTCGCCGAGCAGCGCACCCTGGAGGACGTCTGGCACCTGATGCTCCTCGGCGAGCTGCCCGACGCCGCCGGCCGCGCCGCCTTCCTCGCCCGCACCACCCCGCTGCGCCGCCTGCCCGACGCGCTGCGCCCGCTCCTGCCCGCACTGGCGGCGAGCACCGCCCACGGCGGCCCGCTCGGCGCCCTGGGCGCCGCGCTCACGGTCGCCGCGGCCGACCGGGGCGTCCGGCCGCTCTACGACACCGCGCCCGAACAGCGGGTCGAGGACGCGCTGTTCGCCACCGCACTGGTACCCACCATCCTCACCGCGCTCCAGCGGCTGCAGCAGGGCGAGCAGCCGATAGAACCGCGCGAGGACCTCGGCTACGCGGCCAACTACCTCTACATGCTGACCGGCGAGGAGCCCGAGCCCGCCAAGGCCCGGGCGATCGAGCAGTACCTGATCTCCACGGTCGACCACGGCTTCAACGCCTCGACCTTCACCGCCCGCGTGATCGCCTCCACCGGAGCCGACCTCGTGGCCTGCCTGGTCGGCGGCCTCGGCGCGCTCTCCGGGCCGCTGCACGGCGGCGCGCCGAGCCGCGCCCTCGACACCCTGGACGCGATCGGCACCCCGGAACGGATCGACGGCTGGATCCGCGAGCACGTGCTCACCGGCGACCGGATCATGGGCTTCGGCCACGCCGTCTACCGCACCGAGGACCCCCGCTCCCGCATGCTGCGCGGCGTCGCCGAGTCCTTCGGCGGCGAGCTGGTCGAGCTCGCCGTCCAGGTGGAGGCCCGGGTCGAGGCGATCCTGGCCGAGCTGAAGCCGGGCCGCGAACTCCACACCAACGTCGAGTTCTACGCGGGCGTGGTGATGCACCTGTGCGGCCTGCCCAGGGAGATGTTCACCCCCACCTTCGCCGCGGCCCGGGCGATCGGCTGGAGCGCCAACATCCTGGAACAGGCCGCCGACCCCAAGATCATCCGCCCGGCCGCCCGCTACACCGGCCCGGCTGCCCCGCAGCCGCTGCCGACGGCCTGAGCGGCGGGCGGACACGACAGGCAGGGCCTCCTGATCGGGGGAGAGGAGGCCCTGCCGTCGTTCCGCTACGCGCCGACCGCCGTAGAGCGCGGCAGGTACGGCGACGTATCGGGCGACCCGACGGAACTCATCTGCACGTCAACGGCCTTCGGGTGCTTCGCGGCATCGACGGACCCGGGCCCGTGGACGGTGAACTCGAAGTCCCGGTGCGCCTTGGCATCCGGAGCGAACGGCAGCCGGATGCGCCCGTCCCGGACCATGCGTCGCACGGCACCGCGGCTGAGGCCGAGCCCGAGCATGAGCAGCCGCTCGACCCGAACCGGCGCGGGCAGCTCGAAGCCGACCAGCACCTTGAGCGGCGTGGGGTCGTCGAGCGCGTAGAGGGGCGTGCGCGCCTCGACGTCCCAGGTGCCGGTCCAGTCGAGGCGGTACCCGTTCCTCGCGGCGAGCGACGCACTCATCGTCAACTCCCGCACCACGGCGGGGTCGTTGTTCTCGTACGCCACCAGGCGGGCGGGTTCGAGCGACGACACGTGGACGCGTTCGTGAACGGGCACCTTCGAGGTCCGGTCGCACGACGCGCAGCTCAGCAGCAGCCAGACGTCGAGGAGCTTCCCGCTCGCATTGACCCGGATCTTCCCCGAGGCGCGGTGCCGCACACCGGAGCAGTCCGGGCAGGGCCGAACGACGGTGGGCAGGGCGGACTGACGCACGGCCCACAGGGCCTTGCGGTCGGTATTCATGAATGTGGTTGCTTTCAGGACTCACCAGGAGCGCTCGCAGGCCGAGCCGCAGCTCTCCCGGACATGACGGATGCACACGTGAGCGCGGGTGGTCACCCCAGGGCCGAGTGCTCAGGCCCGGGTGCCAACCCGCGCGACGGGTTGGTGACAGCTACGTGGCAACCGCTAAAAGTCCATGGCCCGATCCTCATCGAGGCCGCGCCCCTCGGGCAACTCCTTTTTCTCTGGGAGCAGGTCCTCTGGGAGCAGGTCCTCTGGGCACAGGTCCTCCGGGAGAAGGTCCTCCGGGAAATGGCCCATGTCGTGAAGCAGCGGAGGCCGCCGTCCCCACCTCGGGGAACGGCGGCCTCCCGGCGTTACGGTCCGTCAGCCGGAGCACCGGACCGGCGGTCCGGAGGTGCGATCCTGCCCAGCGGCGGCAGGGGCGGCTTTCGGAAGCGGTTCCAGCCGTACGCCCACAGGACGGGGATGGTCACGGCGGCGGCCGTCACCGCCTCCGCCAGGAGCAGGACGGGGATTCGCCAGAGGCGGCGCATGTGTTCGGTGTCCCTTCTGATGCGACGAGATTCGGTTTCCGGCCGGCGCCGGCAGCCCCTTGGACAAGCGGGTGCAGCCCTTCTTCCTACGCGCAGCTACTCCGTCCCGATGGCCGCCAGGACCGGGGTCCGGGCCGCCCGGCGTGCCGGCCACAGGGAGGCCAGGAGGCCCGCTCCCGCCGCCGCGGCCAGCAGGACGGCGAGGCGCAGCACGGGCACGCTGTGGCGGAAGCCGGGCGTGTGGCGTGCGATCGCCTCGCCGCTCGCCCAGCCGACGAGGAGGCCCAGGGCCAGGCCGAGGGCGCCGCCGAGAACGGCGATGATGAGGGCCTCGGCGCGGACCATGGCGCGCACGCCCGCCCGGGTCAGGCCGATGGCCCGCAGCATGCCGATCTCGCGGCGGCGTTCGGTGACGGACAGGGCCAGGGTGTTGACGACGCCCAGGAGCGCGACGCCGATGGAGAGGCCGAGCAGGGCGTAGAGCAGGTCGAGCATGCGGTCGGTGTCGTCGGCGGCGGCGCGGGCCAGGTCGTCGCTGCTGTCGATGCGCAGGGCGGGGCTGTCGCCGAGGGCGTGGGCGAGGGTGCGGCGCAGCCCGGGGCTCGGGTGGTCACGGGTACGGACGAGCACGCTCCGGACGGCACCGGCCGGAGAGGCAGCGACAGGAACGGCACCGACAGGAAAGGCATCCACAGGAAAGGCGGCGGCATCGACCAGGAAGCCGCTCACCAGCGCGTTGGGCTCGTAGACCCCTGCGACCGTCAACTCGGCAGCCCGCCCGTCAACCAGACGCGCGTGCACCGTACTTCCGACCGCCCGGCCGTAGCCGGCCGGCACCAGCACGTTTCCAGCGCCGATGTCAGCCGCTCCCCCACTCATGCGCAGCCGCAGCATGTCCCGCACGGCGTTCGACGGCAGGGCGAGGCCGAACGCGCGCACCCCGTCGACCGTCAGTTCCACCTCCCGTAGCGCCGCGACGGCGGCGACCTCGGCGCTGGCGGCCAACGTCCGTTCCACCACCGCCGATTGAGCGTCCAGGCTCCGCATCGACACCACGTAGTCCGCCTTGAGCACGTGCGCGCCCGCGGCGTCCGCCGCCGCGAGGCCGCCGGCGGCGACGACCGTGAGGGTGGTCACCAGGCTCACGCCGATGACCAGCGACGCGGCCGGGGCGGACACGCGGCGCGGATTGCTGGCACTGTTGCGTTCGGCGAGCCGCGCGCCGATCCCCGCACGACCGAGGAGCGGTCGGACCACCGCGAGCAGCGGCCCGACCAGCGTCGGCATGAGCGCGAGCAGGCTGCCGGCCGCCAGCACGGCGCCCAAGGCCAGTACGGGCGCGCCCTCCTGGATGCGGTCGCTGCTCGCCCCGCTCAGCAGGCCGGCCGCACCACCGGCGGCCAGCACCACACCTGCGAGCACGCGTCGCCTCCCGACCCCCTCCCGAAGCGGAGCCTCCGCGACGCGCAGCGCGGCCAGCGGCGCGATCCGTCCGGCCCGCCGCGCCGGGAGCCAGGCGGCGACCACCGTGGTCAACACCCCGGTGGCCAGCGGGACGAGCAGCGCGTACGCGGGCAGGCTGAGCGCGTCCCCGGTCGGCAGCGGACCGCCCTTGCCGAGGCCACCGGCGATCGGGCGCAGCACCTCCCCGACGCCGACGCCCGCCGCGACCCCCACCAGCGAGCCCGCCAGCCCGACCAGGAACGCCTCGGCCAGCACCAGGCGCCCTACCTGCCGGCGCGAGGCCCCGATCGCCCGCAACAGGCCGACCTCGCGCGTCCGTTGGGCCACGAGCATGCCGAAGGTGTTGGCGATCAGGAAGCAGGAGACGAACAGCGCGACGGCGGCGAAGGACAGCAACGTGGTGCGCAGTGAGGAGACCTGGTTCTCGGCGCGCAACGCCCGATCGCGGGTGAGGACGTCCGCCGTCAGGACGGTGGCGCCCGGGACGGCCTGCTTCGTCGCCTGCCGCAGCCGCTCGGCGGTGGCGCCGGGCGCGGCCTTCACGTGGAACTCGCTGTAGCGGCCGGGGCCGGTGAAGTGCTGCTGCGCCGTCGCGGTGTCGAACAGCACCACGCTCCCGCCGTCGGTGACGGCGGGCTCCGCGCGGGTGGTGAAGACGCCGCTGATGCGCGCGGTGAGGCCGGGGCCGTCCACCGAGATCCATGCGGCGTCCCCCACGCGGTAGCCGCAGCGCGCGGCGGCGGCCTCGTCGACGGCGATCTCGTCGCCGCCCGTGGGCGGGCGGCCGCCGGTGAACGAGTACCGCGGGTCGGACCCGCCGTACCCCGCCCCGACGGCCGGGCCGCCGCGGTCGGCGGAACGCCCGTCCGGGCAGCCGAGCGCCGTGTACCCGGAGACAGCCGGGATGACCCGGCCCGTCTCGGGAAGGCCCCGCACCCGCTGCAGCTCGGCCTCGCCCAGGTCGGACGGCGCACCGACGCTTCCGGTGTCCGGGCGGACGACCACGTCGGTGTGCGCGTACGTCTGCCGGGAGGCCCCGGTGAGGGCATCCGACACGGTGGCGGTGACCAGCAGGATCCCCGTGACGAAGGCGACGCCGACCGCGACCGCCAGCGCGGTCAGCCCCATGCGGGACTTGTGGGCGCGGACGGTGCGCCAGGCTGCGCGAAGCATGGGTTTGCGGAAGATGGGCTTACAGAGGACGGGCTTGCGAGGCATGGGTGTGCAAGAGATGGGTGTGCGAGACATGGAACTCCGAAGTCCCCGGGGCGGACGGCAGATCGACGTCACCGATCCTGTCCGCGCCGTCCGCCCGCCCGTAACAGCCGTCCGGCCGACCGCCCGGGCATCCGCCTCGGTCAAACGGTGGAGGCGCCGGACCTGTGCAGCCGCGTACGGTTGATCGTCATGATCCCCCTCCCGACACGCGCCGACTTCGCCTCGTGGGCCTCCACCCGCAGCGGCCCCGCCATCGGTGCCACCGTCGGTGTCGTGGTCCTGGCCGTGGCCGCGATCGTCACCGAGGCGCTCGACACCGGCTTCCCGCCCACCACCGTCGCCACGGTCGCCACCGGCCTGCTGTGCCTCGCCGCGCTGCTCTCGCCGCCCCGCCGCCTCCTGCGCGTCGGGTGGGCCGCGGTCGCCGCCTCCGCCGCTCTGTCCCTCGTCACGAGCCAGCTGCGGCACCGCCCCGAGCACACCTTCGGCGTCGTCGAGCTGTGCGTGCTGCTACTCCTCGTCACCCGCACGGTCCGGTACGAGCCGTTCACACGTATGCTCCCGCTCGCCACCGCCGCCTGGCTGGCGACCCCCCTGCTCCTCCTGCGGCTGCCCGGTTCCCAGCTCACCCACGTGGCCGGCTACGCCGGGCCGGTCCTGCTGCTCGCCGCACCCGTGGTGGTCGTCCTCGGCCTGTACCTGCGCCTCCTCGACGCCACTCGGGAGCGGGAGAAGAACACCCGACTGAACGACCAACGCCTCGAATTCGCCCGCGAGTTGCACGACTTCGTCGGACACCACGTCACCGCCATCACCGCACAGGTCAAGGCGGTGCGCTTCATCACGGCCTCCGGGCACCCCCCGACAGCGGAGGTGCTCGACCAGGCGCTGGCGAACATCGAGGACGCCGCCGCGCAGGCCACCGGCTCCATGCGGGCCATGGTCGACCTGCTGCGCCGGCCGGACCGCCGGCCCCCGCTCCACGCCCCCGAGGGGCTGCAAGCGCTCCACGGCCTGGCCGAATCCCTCCGCGTGGCCGGCCCCGCCGTCGGCCTCACCATCGACCCCCGGCTCGAAACGGACCCCCCGGCCGACCACATCGCCTCCACCGTCCACCACATCGTCCGGGAGGCGCTCACCAACATCCGCAAGCACGCCGCCCGGGCCGAGACGGTGACCATCGACGTACGCCTGTCCGCCAACGACCCCGGCGTGCTCACCGTCTGCGTCCAGGACGACGCCGACCAGCCCCCGGCGGGCCCGTCGGCGGACCGGCGCGGCGGCGGGTTCGGCATCCTCGGGCTGCACGAACGCGTCCACGCGCTCGGCGGACACCTGACCGCGGGACCCGGGCCGGTCGGCGGCTGGCAGGTCGCCGCCGACATCCCGCTCCGCCGCGGCACGCCCGATCGCCCCCCGGCACACCTGGCAGGATGACCGGCATGACCATCCGCGTCCTCCTCGCCGACGACCAGTCCACCCTGCGCGCCGCGTACCGGATGATCCTCGACTCCCAGCCCGACATCGAGGTCGTCGCCGAGGCCGCGGACGGCACGACGGCCGTCGCCGAGGCCCGCAGGCTGCGTCCCGACGTCTGCCTGCTCGACATCCGGATGCCGGGCATGGACGGACTCGAAGCCACCCGCCTCCTGGCCGGCCCGGACGCCGCACGACCGCTCAAGGTGGTCATCGCCACCACCTTCGACCTCGACGAGTACGTCCACCGCGCGCTGCACAACGGCGCGTGCGGCTTCGTCCTCAAGGACTGCTCGCCGGCCCTGCTCATCGAGGCCGTCCGCGCGGCCGCCGTCGGCGACTCGCTCATCTCCCCGTCCGTCACCGTCCGGCTGCTGCGGCACATGGCCGGTGAGCGGCCGGGGCCCGTGGCTCCGCCGCCGTTCGAGCCGCTCACCCCTCGCGAGCAGGACGTCGTCGCCATGGTCGCGAAGGGCCTGACCAACGACGAGGTCGCGGCCGCCCTCCACGTGACCCTCTCCACGGTGAAGACGCACCTCGCCAACAGCCAGCGCAAGCTCGGCGCCCGCAACCGCGTCGAGGTCGCCGCCCGCGCCTGGCAGCACGGGCTGGTCTGAGGGTCCTGCGCTCGAAGAAGCCGCCGTGGACGCGATGGCCCGGAGGCGGGCCTTCCCGGTCCGGACCGCGACCGGCCGCAGTCAGCCGAGGCCGGGACGGGGGCCGGCCGGGACGGGCATGGCGCGCCAGGTGTCCGCGAGGACCTCCATGACCACCAGGCGCATGGTGACGTCGGCCTCGGGGAAGTAGCGCTCGGTCTCGCCGATGGGGCTGAAGCCGAAGCGCGTGATCGCGCGGACGGCGTCGGCGTTCTCCAGCGACGTCATGCTCCACACCCGGCCGAGGCCGAGGTCGGCGAAGGCGAGTCTGAGCATGAGCCAGCCGATGTCGGTGGCGCATCCGGTGCCGCGCAGGTGCCGGGCCATCGTGAGGACGCCGGCGTAGCCGGTGGTGGCGTCCTCGACGTCGAGGCGGATGCCGCCGACGGGCCGGTCCTCGCCCTGCAGGCAGGCGGCCAACTGGTACTGACGGCGCGGCACTTCGGCGGCGCTCGCCACGGCCTGGCCGAGCTTGCGCCGGATCCGGGTGTCGTCCATGACGCCGGTCGAGAGGTGGCGCATGCCGTCCGCGTCGCCCCAGACCGAACGCATGGCGTCGACGTCGTCGGCGCGGTGGTCCCGCAGTCGGACGAGAGCGGTCTCCAGCACCGGGAGCACCGTGGGCGGATGGACGGACGTGCTGTTCATGTTCGAACCCCAACGAGCTGTCGTGTGATTGCGGGGAGCAGGCCCCGCGCAGTACTGCTCGCAGTAGATCAGCTGCGCGTTGACATCCGATCAACGCCACCCGAGCGGGACGTTTCGGGTGAGGAGCGACCGTCAGCGTGCGCGATCGGCCGCCTGCCCGGCCACACGTGTGTAGGGTGCGCTGTCATGGTTGAAGACTGGCGGGACGACAGGATCGGCAGCGCCCTGAAAGGCGCGAATCCCACGGTGCTCCGGCGACTTGACGCCGGCTTCGCGGTGATCGGCGACGTACAGTTCCTGCCGGGGTATTCGGTCCTCCTGGTGGACGAACCCGAGGTGCAGCGCCTGTCCGAGCTGCCGCGGACCAAGCGGACGGCCTTCCTGGCGGACATGGACCGGCTGGGCGAGGCCGTGGAGCGGGCCTGCCGGCGTCTGGACCCGGAGTTCCGGCGCGTGAACCTGGAGATCCTCGGCAACACCGACGGCTTCCTGCACGCGCACGTGTGGCCCCGGTTCGAGTGGGAGAGCCCGGCACTCGTCGGCCTCCCGGTGTGGCTGTATCCCCGGGACAACTGGCGCGATCCCGCGAGCGCACTCGGCCCCGAGCACGATGTCCTCCGCGAGGCGATCGGCCACGAGCTCGACGTGCTGTCGGCCGCCGCTCCTGCGAGTCGTCACACGCCCGCGAGTTGACGGGACCGTTCGTACTCGGGAGCATGTGACGCTGCCCGTGCCCGCGGGTGCACGCAGACCGGTTTCCTGAGGTGTGGGGTCATGGAGTTCGTGGTGTCCGAACGGTACGTCAGCAAGGTCGGCCTGGCCGTCGGCGCGGCGCTGGTGCTGGCGACCTGCGCGGCAGGCGGCGGCGACGCGGTGGCGGCCACCGGCCCGGCCGCGCACGGCGCGGTGGTCGGTGCGCCCGGGGCCGCGCAGCCGGCGGCGGCCGGCGTCTCGATCACCGAGGGCGAGGTCGCCGAGGTGGGCCCGAAGGGCACGATCCTCTACCCGTCGGTGACCAGCTGCCTGGTCATCACCGTGTACCTGCGGGACGGCGGCAAGGTCGGCGGCCACGCGAGCCTGTTCCAGGTGCCGGGCAAGTACCGTTCGGACGAGATCCTTCCGGCCATCAGGCGTGCCGTCCGCGGCCGGCCGGTGCGGGCCGTCGACGTCAGCGGAGCCGTCGGGGCCTGGAACCCCTCGTACTTCGAGAAGGCCATCGAGCAGTACACCGACGGGTCGGCCCCCGAACCGACGGGCGACGCCAAGGGGATCGGCGACGTCGTGGCCAAGCTCCTGGGACAGCCGCGCAAGGCCGTCACCGTCCGGGACGTGCCGGACGGTGACATCACCAGGTGAGCGCGGGCGGCTGGCCGGTGCACCGTCCGGAAATCGGAAGATCCGCCGTGCGGCGGTGAACTCCCGTGGGATGCTGTGCCCTTGGTCCGGATACCGCATCGACCGGGGGAGCCACCCATGCCGCTCTTCGGCAACCGCAAGAACCTTCCGAAGCCGCTGTGCGACCAGCACGGCCCGTGCAAGGCGCTGGCCGAGATCTCGGTCTTCGAGGTCCGGGACCGGCTGCGGCTGCTGTTCGCCCCCACCCGCACCCTGGGCCCCGACCCCGTGGCCCGGCCGGTCGACGACGAGCTGTCGGTCGTCCTGTGCGTCGACGGCGGGAAGCGGGGCGGGAGGACCGACGCCCTGTCGATAGCCGAGCACGCCGCCGACCAGTGGAGCATCAGCCGGGCCGAGCTCTGGGAGCGGGCCTTCGCCAACCTGGCCACCGAGCAGCTCAACCGGCAGTCCTTCAACGCGACGAACGGCGACGTCCTCCACGCGGTCAACGGGACGGGGGCGTGGCCCGGCGCAGCCCAGGCACTGCGCCTGGAGAACGCCCTGGGCGGGGCGGAGCTGCCCCACGGCGCGCTGGTCACCCTGCCGACGAACAACGGGTTCTGCGCGGCGCCGATCCGCAGCGGGTCGTCCCTGAACGCGATCCGGTTCATGATCGACCTGTCGAAGCAGCTCCAGATCAACGACCCGGCCCCGCTGACCTCCTCGGTCTTCTGGTACCGGGACGGCTGGCTGGAGAACCTGAACGTCGGCGACAACGGCATGATGCGGCCGTCCACCCGCTTCCGGGAGATGGTGAACGGCCTCCCCGCCACGTGATCCCGTCCAGGGCCCGGCACCGGGCCCCACGGCCCGGTGCCCCCTGCCTCCCCCTACTCGCTCCGGCGTTCCACGCCGTCGAGGAGTAGGCCGAGGCCCAGTTCGAACCCGCGGTCGTCGAGGCCCGTCGCGCCTCCGCCGCGGGCGAAGGAGCCGTCCAGGGCGTCCGCGAGCGCCGGGTACTCCGGCCGGTAGGCGGCCGGTTCCCGGGTGAAGCCGGCGGTGAAGGTCTCCATCGCCGAGCCCAGAACCAGGTAGTCCAGGGCCGCGGCGACCTCCGCCGCGTCCGCGGGGCCGAGGCCGGCCCTGCCCAGGAGGGCGAGCAGCGCGTCGTAGCCGCGCAGGGCGCTGTCCGCCTCGACGCGGCGCCGGGCGAGCAGCGCGACGGCGTTCGGGTGCCGCAGGAAGACGGCGCGGTAGCCGCGCGCGTACGCGGCGAGGCCGGAGCGCCAGTCGGGGTCGCCGAGCGGCTCGTGGTCGATCTCGTCGTTGACCAGCTCGGAGACCGCGTCGACCAGTGATTCCTTGCTCTGGATGTGGTTGTAGAGCGACGCCGCCTTGACCCCGAGCCGGTCCGCGAGTGCGCGCATGGTCAGTCCCTCGGGACCTTCCTCGTCCACCACCTGGAGCGCGGCGACCGCGATCCGCTCGTGGGTCAGCAATGCCCTGCTCGGTCGGCCCACCAAAAATCCCCTCTTCCGCTGTCCCCGTCCAGGGGCTATGGTGCCAGACCAACAGCCGTCGCTAACTAAGTTAGTTTTATCTGGAGGGCGCAGTTCGTGGCCGAGAACACCCCCACCGAGCACACCCCACCCGTGCGCACCACAGCCGTGAGCACCACAGCCGTGAGCACCACAGGCGAGAAGACCGACGCCGACCGGCTCGCCGCGCTCGGCTACCAGCAGGAGCTGCGGCGCAGCCTCAGCGTGCTCGGCAACATCTCCATGGGCTTCGCCGTCGTCTCCCCGGTCGTCGGGCTGTACGCCGCCGTGCAGGTCGGCATGAGCGTCGCGGGCGGGGCCTGGATCTGGGCGCTGCCGCTGTGCCTGCTCGGGCAGTGCCTGGTCGTCGCCGTCTACTCCGAGCTCGCCTCGCAGTGGCCGCTGGCCGGCGGCGCCTACCAATGGAGCAGACGCCTGTCCAGACCGGCCTTCGCCTGGCTGAGCGGCTGGATGTGGCAGTTCGCCGTGATGTTCGGCAACACCACGGTCGCCTACCTCGCCTCCCCGTGGCTCTTCGCCCTCTTCGGGGCCGTCCCGACGCCCACCGAGCAGGTCCTCGTCTCGGTCGGCTTCCTGCTCTTCTGCACCGCGGTCAACACCTACGGCATCAACTTCCTGCGCTGGTTCGTCAGCCTGGGCATCGCCGCCGAGGCCGTCGCGTCCGTCCTGGTCGGCTTCACCCTGCTGCTGGTCTTCCGGCAGCACGGCTTCTCCCTGCTCACCGACTTCCTCGACGCGCCGAAGGGGCTGGGCATCAGCGACACCGGTGCCCTGCTCGCCGCCGTGGCCGTCGCCGGCTGGGCCTTCATCGGCTTCGACGCCTGCGTGTCGACCGCCGAGGAGACCAAGGACGCGGCCCGGCAGGTCCCCAGGGCCATGTGGTGGTCGCTGCTCAGCGTCGGGCTCGTCGTCATCCTCAACGCGGTCTCGGTCGAGCTCGCCCACCCCGACCCGGCCGCCGTCGTCGCGGTCACGGACCTCGACCCGGTCACCACCGCCGTCACCCACGCCTTCGGCGGCTGGGCCGACAAGCCCTTCGTCCTCGTCGTCCTGATCAGCTTCACCGCCTGCCTCATGGCCTCCCAGGGCGGCGCGGCCCGCGGCCTCTACTCCCTCGCCCGCGACGACGTCTTCCCCTTCTCCCGCCACGTCCGCCGGATCAACCGGCACAAGGCGCCGATCGGCGGCCTCGTCGCCGCCACGGTGATCAGCTGCGCCGCGCTGCCCCTCGGCCTGAGCACCTCGGCCATCGGCAGCCTGATCACCTTCGGCAGCGCCGCCACCTTCGTGCCGTTCTTCCTGCTCACCGTCGTCGCCCTGACCGCCCGCCTGCGCGGTACCTGGAAGCCCGCCGGAGCGGTCGGCTACGGGCGCCTCGGCACTCCGATCAACCTCCTCGCCGTGCTGTGGACCGGCTTCGAAGTGGTCAACATCTGCTGGCCGCGCGCCGTCCTCGCCCCGGCCGGAGCGCCCTGGTACCAGGTCTGGGCGGCACCGCTCGGCGTCGGTACCGTCACCCTCGCCGGCCTCGCCTACCTGCTGGCACGCCGCCCCGACCGCCGCATGCCCGACCCCGACCAGGACCGCCCTTCCACCGACGAACTCGCCCCGGCCGTCCTGTAGTTCCGCGACCACCCCGTGACGCGTCCGGGGCCGAGCGCCCCGGACCGTCCGACCGCCTCACATTCCTAGGGACACCCGCATGACCCACCCGTTCGACGTCGTCGAGACCGGCATCGCCGACCTGCGCGCGGCGCTGGAGAAGGGCGAGACCACCTCGGTCGGCCTGCTCGACGCCTACCTCGCCCGGATCGAGGCCTACGACCGGCCCGGCACCCCCACGGCGCTCAACTCCGTCGTCGTGATGAACCCGGACGCCCGCGCCGACGCCGAGGCCTCCGACGCCCGCCGCGCCCAGGGGCGGACGCTCGGTCCGCTCGACGGCATCCCGTACACCGCCAAGGACAGCTACCTCGCCAAGGGCCTGACCGCCGCCGCCGGTTCGCCGGCCTTCGAGCACCTGGTAGCCCGGCGCGACGCCTTCGCCATCGAGCGGCTGCGCGCCGCCGGCGCCGTGCTCATCGGCCTGACCACCATGCCGCCGATGGCCAACGGCGGCATGCAGCGCGGCGTCCACGGCCGCGCCGAGAGCCCGTACAGCGCCGACTGGCTGACCAGCGCCTACGGCTCCGGCTCCTCGAACGGCTCGGGCACCGCCACGGCGGCCTCGTTCGGCGCGTTCGGCCTCGGCGAGGAGACCTGGTCCTCGGGCCGCGCGCCCGCCTCGAACAACGCGCTGTGCGCCTACACCCCCAGCCGCGGCGTGATCTCGGTGCGCGGCAACTGGCCGCTCGTACCGACCATGGACGTCGTGGTCCCGCACACCCGGACCATGGCCGACCTGCTCGAACTGCTCGACGTCATCGTCGCCGACGACCCGGACACCCGCGGCGACCTGTGGCGGGCCCAGCCCTGGGTGCCGATGCCCGCACCGTCCCGCGTCCGCCCGGCCTCGTACCCCGCCCTGGCGCCCGCGGACACGGCGGCGGCGCGCGCGACGCTCGCCGGCAAGCGCGTCGGCGTGCCCAGGATGTACATCAACGCCGACCCCGACGCGGGCACCAACCCGGACGGCGGCATCGGCGGCCAGACCGGGCAGCGGATCGACACGCGCGCCTCGGTCCTCGCCCTCTGGCAGGCCGCCCGCCGCGACCTGGAGTCCGCCGGCGCCGAGGTCGTCGAGGTCGACTTCCCCGTGGTAACCAACTACGAGTCCGACCGGCCCGGCGCGCCCTCCCTGCTCACCCGGGGCCTGGTCGGCCGCGACTTCCTCGCCCGCGAGATCCTCGACCTGTCGGCCTGGGCCTGGGACGACTTCCTGCGCGCCAACGCGGACCCCGCGCTCCCCACCCTCGCCGACGTCGACGGCGCCCTGATCTGGCCCAAGCACCCGGGCGAACTGCCGGACCGCTACGCCGGCTTCGACGACGTGATCGCCGACTACCCCCGACTGGTCCGCGACCAGGCCTACCGGGCGTTCACCGACATCCCACACCTCGAACAGGGACTGCGCGGGCTGGAGGAGACCCGCAGGATCGATCTGGAGGAGTGGATGGACGAACTCGGCCTGGACGCCGTGGTCTTCCCCACGGTCGCCGACGTCGGCCCGGCCGACATGGACGTGAACGAGGCCTCCGCCGACCTGGGCTGGCGCAACGGCGTGTGGGTCGCGAACGGCAACCTCGTACCGCGCCACCTCGGCATCCCGACGGTGACCGTGCCGATGGGCACCATGACCGACACCGGCATGCCGGTGGGTCTGACCTTCGCGGGCCGCGCCTACAACGACAACTCGCTGCTCCGCCTCGCCGCCGCCTTCGAGAGGACCGGGCGCCGCCGCACGGAACCGCCCCGCACCCCACGGCTGCGGGCCTCCTGAGGCCCCGACCCCGAGCGGCCCGTCCCCGCCTGAACCGGGGACGGGCCGCCGTCCAGGGCGGACGGGAACGAACTCAGTCGCCGTCCGGGGCGTCGAAGCGGCGCCGGGACGCCTCGACGTGGCCGGCGTGCCGGCGGGTCCAGTGGCAGATGCCGTGCACCGTCTCCTGGAGCTCACGGCCGGCCGGGGTGAGGGCGTAGTCGACCCGCGGTGGCACGGTGGCGTACGGAGTGCGCTCGACGATGCCGTCGCGTTCGAGGTTGCGCAGCGTCTGGCCGAGCATCTTGTGGCTGATCCCGTCGACCGCGGCCTTCAGCTCGCCGAAGCGCAGCGTCCGCTCCCCGAGGGCCTCGACAATCAGCAGTGCCCACTTGTCGGCGATCCGCGCGAACACCGACATGGCGATCGCACGGACCTCGGCCGTCACCTCCGGAGAGGTCCTCTCCACGGTCACCTGAAGGTTCCCCTGTCACCCGAAAGTGCGTTCTTCCAGGTCGACCCTAACTCTCCTACTGTTCCCGAGTGACCGGAACGATCAGTTGAGGGGGCGGACCATGACCATCCTGAAGACCTACGGCCGGGTGTGGAGCGACGACATGGACGCCGCGCTCGCCGTGCTGGTGGAGCTGGTGGAGGAACCCGCCCACCTGCGTTTCGCGTTCGGGGAGGTGGAGATCGCGGCGATCGGCGACTTCCTGGTGATCGCGGGCAGCCCCGAGGCGACGGCGCGACTCCCCCGGGCCTCCACGACCGTGGTCGTCTCGGACCTGACCGCCGTGGAGGCGCTGCTGACCGCCCGTGGTGCGACGCTCACCCACGGCCCGGAGCGGAGCCTGACCGGCTCCTACCTGTACGCCCGGCACGCCGACGGCGCGGAGGTCGAGTACGTCCAGTGGAAGCCCGAACTGATCACCCGGATCCTGGGCCGGGCGGGCCGACCGGGCTCGGACTGAGCCGGCGGCCCGCCCGGCTCAGGTCGTCCCCGCTCAGGTCGTCCCGCGATCGTTCCGGCCCGCGGCCTGCGCGGTCTCCGCCGCCCTGGCCGCCTGGCGCTGGCGCCGCCTCGCGCCCAGCCAGCCCGCCAGACCGATCAGTCCGCCCGCGATCGCCGCGGCGACCAGCTTGTGCAGCAACTCGGACACAACGACTCCGCTTCCCGAAAGTGGCCGGCGCAGAGGATCGCGCCGCCGTGAACACCGATGGCCCGACGTTAGGAAGCGGCGATGAAATCACCGTGAAAGCAGCCGCGGGCCCTGCCCCGGTCACGTTTCCACAGGTGAGACGCCGTATGCACGACCGGCCAGATATGGCCGCTCCCCCGTCCTGTCCCCCCGGCCGCCGCCCGGACCAGCATCGAGGCCTCAGCAGAAGCCCGGAGCCGTCCGCCCCGGCCGGAGAACCAGAACCACGGAGCAGCCATGCCGCCGAGCCCACCCGCCGTCGCCGCCCTCGACCCCCGCCAGCGCGACGTGCTGTACGCCATCGGCTGCGGCCTGACGGACGCCGAGATCGCCGCCTCGCTCGCCATTCCGGAACGCGCCGTGGCCGGCCACCTCGGCCGGATCCTGGCCACGCTCCGGCTGCGCGACCGGGCCGCCGCCATCGTCCACGCCTTCGACTGCGGACTGGTGACGCCCGGCCACGGCCCGCGCCGGCGGGCAGCGGACACCCCGTCACGGACCGGCGCTCGCCGGCCGGCGGACCGTACGCCCGACGCGGGCCTGCGGATCTCCCTCCTCGGTCCGCCGCGGGCCTGGCGGGACGGGCGACCCGTCGGCCTCGGGCCGGCTCGCCAGCAAGCCGTCCTCGCCGCACTGGCCCTGCGGCCGGACCGGGCGGTGGGCACGCACGAACTGCTGGACCGGATCTGGGGGATGGAGCCGCCGATCGGGAACGTCGTGCCGGTCTACATCTACCGGCTGCGCAAGATCCTGCGCACCGGGCCCGGGGGCGGCACGGACCCGGTGATCGAACGGGAGCAGGCCGGCTACCGGCTCAACCGCCGTGCGGTCGAGGTCGACGTGGCCCGCGCCGAGGAGCTGGCCGCCGCAGCGACGACGGCCGAGCGCGCCGGTGACCTGGCCGAGGCCGTCCGCGCCTGCTCCCAGGCGCTGGACCTCTTCTACGGCGAGCCCCTGGCCGGCCTCCCCGGACGGTTCGCCGAACTCGAACGGCTACGGCTGACCGAACACCGGATCACCCTGGCCCAGCGGAAGGCGGAGTGGCAGCTTCAGCTGGGCCGGACCGCCGAGGCGACCGCCGAACTGTCCGCCCTGGCCACGGCGCACCCGCTCAACGAGCAGGTCGTCGCACTCCTGATGCGCGCCCTGCACCAGGGCGGCCGGCAGGCCGAAGCCCTGGCCGTCTTCGACCGCACCCGCCACCGGCTGGGCGAGGAACTGGGGGTGCTCCCCGGCGAGTTGCTGCGCCGCACCCGGCAGACGCTGCTCCGCCGGGGCCGGAGCTCCTGACCGGGCCCGCGTCCGTCTCCGGGGAGTACGGAACCGGGCCGGGCTCCGGATCTTGATAGGGTCGAACGCCAGGGGGGCTGTCGTGAGCGAGATACCGCAAGCACGTGAGGAACTGAACCGGCTGGGCCGGTCCCTGCGCGAGCAGATGGTCGCGCTGATCAGCGACCTGACGCCCGGCGCGGACCTCCACCTGCTGTTCCTCGACGATCCGTTGCTCGCCGACTGGCACGAGCCGCTCCGCCACCACTTTTCGGCCCTGTTCCGCGGGGAACGTCCCGCGACCGTCACCGCCGCCGAGATCACCTCCCGTGCGGCCGCCCTCCTCGACGCGGCCGGTTGGGACGTCACGACATCGGAGGAGCAGCAGGACGGGAAGCGCGCCACCCTGGTCCTCGCCCACCGTGACGGCAACGTCATCCGGGTCGGGACCGGCGACCACACCTCCGCCGTGATGTTCAGCGGGCGGACGCCGGCACTGGCACTCCGTGCGCCGAAGCCGTTCCAGCGGCCGGAGCCGGTGCGGACAGCGGAGACCGTCACACCCGGTTACGTCCTCTGCTACGAGTGCGAGGGCCTCGGGTGGTGCTACGGCTGCGGCGGTCGCGGGTGGAGGCCCAGCGAACCCCATGGGCGGACCCGCTGCAGGGAGTGCTCCGGGAGGAAGGTCTGCCCGATCTGCCGTGGCGGGGGCGAGCTGGCCGTCTCCCAGCTGTCGGAGTACCAGCGGGGCTACTACCCGGACGTGGACTGACACCGGACCGGTGTCCTGCGTCCTGCGTCCTGCGTCCACGGATGACACTCCCGCCGGACATGGCCGGAACTCGGCGGTGCACGGCGGGGAGTGGGGTTAGCCTGACGACATGGTTGCAAACTACAAGGAAGAAGTAGCCATGGGCGACCCGGCGTTCATCAGCGCACCCGCCCTGATCCTGCGGGCCCTGTCCACCGACCCGGACCGGCGCGCCATCACCACCGCCGACCGCGTCGAGATCACCGCGGGCGACTTCGCCGCCGCCACCTACCGCCTAGCCCACGAGCTCGTCGCCCGGGGCGTCCGCCGCGGCGCGACCGTCACCCTCCTCACCGGCAACACCGCCGAGGCGCTCAGCGCCCGCTACGCCGCGGGCCTGGCCGGCGCGCGCGTGGTGAACCTGTACGACGGGATGAGCGCCCCGGTCCTGGCCGAGATCGTGGCCGGCGCGGACACCACCGTCCTGCTCGTGGACGCCGAACGGTACGCGGACGCGGCCGAGTTGCTGCCCCTGGTCGACGTCACGGCGGTCCTCGCGCTGGGGCCGGGCGGGCCCGCCGAGGACGTGATCGCCGCCTCCGCCAGCCGGCCCGCCGAGGACCCGGCCGTCCCCGTCGGCCCCGGCGACGACATCGGGATCCGCCACACCGGCGGCACCACCGGCATCCCCAAGGGCATCGTCAGCCTCCACGGCGCCTACCGCAGCATCCTCGACACCCCGTTCGACGGCCGTCCGCACGACGAGCCGCCCCGCCTCCTCGTCGCAACCTCGCTCGCCCACCTCGCGGGGGTGCTCGCCGACGTGACGCTCCACGCCGGCGGCTCGGTCGTCCTCCAGCGCTCCTTCGACCCCGGCGCGGTGCTCGCCGCCATCGAGCGCGAACGCGTCACCGACCTGTGGCTCCTGCCGCCGCTGCTCTACCGGCTGCTCGACCACCCGGCCATCGGCCGCACCGGCCTGGCCGGGCTCCACCGCATCACGTACGGCGGCTGCCCCTCCTCCCCGACCAGGATCCGCGAGGCCGTCAAGGTGTTCGGGCCCATCCTGGTCAGCCTCTACGGCATGTCGGAGGCGCAGAAGATCGCCGTGCTCACCCCGGACGAGTACGCGCGGTTCGGCGACGACGGCCCGCTGCCGGTCGGCCGGCCCTTCCCCGACGTGGAGGTGGCGATCCGGTCCGCAGACGGCACCGACCTGCCGGCCGGCGAACCGGGCGAGGTCCACGTGCGCTCCGCCACCCTGATGGCCGGTTACCTGAAGCGGCCCGACCTCACCGAGCAGGTGCTGCACGACGGCTGGCTCGACACCGGCGACGTCGGCTACTTCGACGCCGACGGCTACCTCTACCTCTCCGACCGCCTCAAGGACCTGATCATCGTGGTCGGCGGCCACGTCTACCCCACCGAGGTCGAGGACCTCCTCCTCACCCACCCGGCCATCGCCCAGTGCGCCGTCTACGGCGTGCGCGACGCCCAGGAGGCCGAACACGTCCACGTCGCCGTCGTCCCCGCGCCGGGGCAGCGGCCGCAGCTGGAGGACGTCCGCGCCTTCGTCACCGCGAACAAGGGCCGCATCTACGCGCCCGAGGCCCTGCACCTGGTGGACGCGATCCCGCTGACGGCCGTCGGCAAGCCCGACAAGAAGCGGCTCCGCGAGGCTCTCGCGGACTGAACCCGCGTTCGCCCGGACGGCGGGGCGCTCACCGAAACCCCACCGAACCCCGCATGGATCCACACCCGCTTTCAGCCCATGGTGGGGTTTGGCTCAATGAACCACCGCCCGGGTGCCGAGAAGCCAACGGGGGTGGCGGCGCTGAGGGCTGCCACCCCCACCACGGCCCGTCAGGGCGGATACCCGGTTGGAGAACACCGGGCGCAGCACTACCATCCGGCACATGATCATCTCTCATGACGTGGCCGGGACCGGACCCGCCGTCCTCCTGCTGCACTCCTCGGTGTGCGACCGCCGGATGTGGGACGCCCAGTGGCAGCCGCTGGCCGACGCGGGCTACCGGGTGGTGCGGTGCGACTTCCGGGGGTTCGGCGACTCCCCGCTGGCGGACCGCCCGTACAGCGACGCCGGAGACGTCCTCGCCCTGCTCGAACACCTCGGCATCGAGTCCGCCGCGCTGATCGGCGCCTCCCACGGCGGACGGGTCGCGCTGACGGTGGCCGCGCTGCGCCCGCACGCCGTGTCCGCACTCGCCCTGCTGGGGGCGGGCATGCCCGGCCACGAGCCCAGTGCGACGCTGCGCGCCTTCGGTGCGCGCGAGGACGAGCTGATCGAGGCCGGTGACGTGGCGGCGGCCGTCGAACTGAACGTCTCGACGTGGCTGGGGCCGGACGCGGACGAGGAAGCCCGCGAGAGCGTCCGGCGGATGCAGCGGCACGCCTTCGAGGTGCAGGCCGAGGCCACCGGCGGACCGGATCGCGAGGAGGTCGACCTCACCCGGATCACCGCCCCCACGCTGGCCGTCTCCGGCGCGCACGACCTGCCGGACTTCCGCGAGATCGCGGCCGCCCTGCCCGTCCGGCTCCCGGGCGCCCGCCACCTCGAACTGCCCTGGGCCGGCCACCTGCCGAACCTGGAACGGCCGCACGAGGTGACGCGGATGCTCGTCGATTTCCTCGCGGACACCGCCGGATCGCGGTAGCGGTGACGGCGCCGATCCCCCTGTGGAGGCCTCGGCACGACGGAATCCTGCTAGCGCTCGAACGCTCCGGGGAGGCGGGTGAGCCCCCGACGCTCCTGCTCCGCCGTCCGCCAGGCCGCCGTGACCGCGCGGTGGGCGGCGGCCGTCGCCTCCGCGATGCAGCCCTCCAGATGGAGCGGCGCGCCCACGTGGACGTGCACGGCCGGACGCCGCAGCGGGGCGGTGGCGAAGCCGGCGATCTGCTTGGTGGCGCTGCCCGAACTCAGGCGGCGCGCACCGCACTGGCCGAGCGGCACCACCGGGGCGCCGCTCGCCGCGGCCAGCCGGGCCAGGCCGGTGCGGAAGGCGCCCGGCTCGGCGTCACCGGAGTCCCGGCGCTCGGGAAGGCAGCCCTCGCCGTAGATCAGCACGACGCGGCCGGCCGCCAGCGCGGCCGCGGCCGAGTCGAGGGCCGAGGCCGCCCGGGCCGTCCCCCGGTGGACCGGGATGTGCCCGCCGGCCCGCAGCACCCCGCCGAGCACCGGGATCCGCCACAGCCCGGCGGTCGCCATCACCACCGGCTCGGTGCCGAGGCGGCGCAGCGCGGCCAGCACCACGCCCGGGTCCGCGAGGGAGCTGTGGTTGGCCACGACGATGCTGCCCGGGGCGACCGGGCCCGCCAGTTCGGAGGTGACGGACAGACGGCCGAGGACGGGGAGCAGCGTGCTGGCGATCCGGCTGAGCATGGACGTTCCTCTTCTGGCCTTCGACGCGCGGGCTGGTGCCGCCATCCTCGCGGAGCACCGCCGCCGGCCGCCTGAGTAGCCGTACTCAACCCGGCGTGGGGTCGCCCGTCCGCGACACCCCAACTCGGCTTCACCCAGGGCAGAACGCCGCGCCCTTCCCCCGGAGCCCGGGATCCATAGGCTGGAGGGGTGAGCACTCATGCGCCGAACGAAGCCCGCGTCATCCCCCTGCGCCCGAAGACCGCGCCGGCCGGTTCCGGCCGGGCGGCCGGTGCCCCGCAGCGGCCGGCCGCCGCCCCGCAGCCGTCCGAGCCGAAGGAACCGCTGTGGCGCGACCTCGTCGGCGACGTGCTGCGGCGCGAACGGCTGGCGCAGGACCGCACGCTGAAGGACGTCGCCGACGAGGCCCGGATCTCGATGCCGTACCTGTCGGAGCTGGAGCGCGGACGCAAGGAGGCCTCCTCCGAGGTCCTCGCGGCCGCCGCCCGGGCCCTCGGCCTCGGCCTCGGCGACCTGCTCTCGCTCGCCCAGGAGGACCTCGCCCGGCACGCCCGGACCAGCCGGCTCGGCCGGAAGTCGCCTACGGCGCAGTCGCGGTACGACGGCCTCTGCCTCGTCGCCTGACCGGGCCGGCGGCCGGTACACCCCTGTGGTACCGGCCGCCGTGCCCGTGCCCGTGCCGTCAGCGGTCAAGCGGCTCAGGCGAACGCGAGCCGCCGGCTCAGCACCTCGTCGGCGATCCCGTACGCGACGGCCTCCTCGGCGGTGAGCACCTTCTCCCGGTCCATGTCCGCGCGCAGCGTCGCCACGTCGTGGTGCGTGTGCCGGGACAGGACCTCCTCCACCTGCGAGCGGATGCGGACCATCTCCTTGGCCGCGAGGCTGAGGTCCGAGACCGTCCCCTGCCGCCCGCCGCTGGCCGGCTGGCCCAGCAGCACCCGCGCGTGCTGGAGCACGAACCGCCGCCCGGGATCCCCGCCGGCCAGCAGCACCGCCGCCGTCGACGCCGCCTGGCCCACGCAGAACGTGGAGATCGGCGCCTGGACGAACGTCATCGTGTCGTAGATCGCCATCAGCGAAGTGAACGATCCGCCGGGCGAGTTGAGGTAGATCGAGATCTCGCGCTCCGGGTTCTCCGACTCCAGGTGCAGGAGCTGGGCGATGACCACGTTGGCGACGCCGTCGTCGATCTCGGTGCCGAGGAAGATGATCCGCTCGTTCAGCAGCCGGCTGAAGACGTCGTAGGACCGCTCGCCCTGCGCGGTGCGCTCGATCACGTACGGAACCGTGTACGACCCCATGTCACAGCCCCATCCGTCGGCGCGACGAGGCCGGGCGGATGTCGGCGAGCGACTCCACCACCCGGTCCACGATCCCGTACTCCCTGGCCTGTTCGGCCGTGAACCAGCGGTCGCGGTCGCCGTCGCGCGCGATCGTCTCCTCGCTCTGCCCGGTGTGCTCGGCGGTGATCCGCTCGATGGCCTTCTTGGTGAACAGGAGGTTCTCCGCCTGGATCTCGATGTCCGCGGTGGAGCCCCCGATGCCCGCCGACGGCTGGTGCATCATGATCCGCGCGTTCGGCAGCGCGAACCGCTTGCCGGCCGCGCCGACGCTGAGCAGGAACTGCCCCATGCTGGCGGCGAAGCCCATCGCCAGCGTCGAGACGTCGTTCGGGATGAGCCGCATGGTGTCGAAGATGGCGAGCCCCGCGGTGACCGACCCGCCCGGGCTGTTGATGTACAGGCAGATGTCGGTGCGCGGGTCCTCCGCCGAGAGCAGCAGCAGCTGCGCACAGACCCGGTTGGCCGACACGTCGTCGACCTGCGTGCCCAGCAGGACGATCCGCTGGGCGAGCAGTTGAGCCGCGAGGTGGTCGTCGAACCGGCTGGGCGGGGTGTCTCCCTCCTCCGCGCGGGGCAGGAGGGTGCCGAGTGGAGTCATCAGGTCTCCTCGAAGAGCCGGGGATGCTGTCCCCATCACTCTCGACCGCCGAAGACCCTCGGATGCGATTTCTCTGCCCGCCGCAGATTCGCCACGGGCAGAGCCCAGCCGGCGGTGCGCGGCAGGCGCCCGCCGATGGCCGCTGCGTGGGCTACCCGGCGTCGCGCGGGGGCAGACGGCGGGTGATCCGGTCGAACAGGTCGGCCAGCGGCTCGCCGACCTCCCGGCCGAACTCGGTCAGCCCGTAGGTGACCTGAGGCGGTGACGTCGGTTCCACCTCGCGCCAGACCAGTCCGTCCTGGACCAGGACGCGCAGGGTCTGGGCGAGCATCTTCTCGCTGATCCCGTGGATGCTCTCGCGCAGCTCGTAGAAGCGCAGCGCGTTGCTCCCCAGCGAGATCAGCACCCAGACGCCCCACCTGCTGGTCACGTGGTCGACCACGTCGCGCGCGGGGCAGTCGGTGTGAAACACCTCATACCGCTTGCCGGCCTCGGCCTGCCTGAACTGCACTCCTCCCACCATGTTATGAGCTTACCTCAAGGTATGTCCTTACGAAAGATTAGCTCCGGCTCCTACCGTGAAGGCCACCTCAGGAAATCGAGCCATCGAGCTGTCGAGCAAGGAGCTGATCATGATCGTGGTGACCGGGGCCACCGGAAACGTGGGCCGACCGCTGGTGCAGGCGCTCGCGACCGCGGGCCACCAGGTGACGGCGGTGTCGCGACGCGCTGCGCCGGTACCGGACGGAGTCCGCCATGTCGCGGCCGACCTCACCGGGCCCGCCGGCCTTGAGCCCGTCCTGACGGGGGCGAAGGCACTGTTCCTCCTGCTGTCCGGCGACATGCACGCCGCCGGCGCCGACCCCGCCGACATCATCGGCCGGGCCGCGGCTCGCGGGGTCCGGCGCATCGTCCTGCTGTCCTCGCAGGGTGTGGCGACCAGGCCGTTCGGCCCGACGCGGATCGCGATACACGGCGTCGAGGACGCCCTGCGCGAGTCCGGAACGGAGTGGACGATCCTCCGACCGGGCGGCTTCGCCTCGAACGCCCTCTGGTGGGCCGAGTCCGTCCGCGCGCAGCGGGTCGTCGCCGCCCCCTTCGGCGATGTCGGCGTGCCGATCGTCGACCCGGCCGACATCGCCGAGGTCGCGGCGGCCTGCCTGGTGGAGAACGGGCACACCGGCGGCGTCTACGAGTTGACCGGCCCGGAGCTCATCACGCCCCGCCGGCAGACGGAGGCCATCGCCGCCGCGCTGGGCTCGCCCGTCCGGTTCGCCGAGCTCACGCGCGAGGAGGCCAGGTCCGCGATGTCCCGGGCCATGCCGGTGGAACTCGCCGACGACACCCTGGACATCCTCGGCTCCCCGAACCCGGCCGAACTGCGGATCAGCCCCGACGTCCAGCGCGTCCTCGGCCGCGCGCCGCGCCCGTTCGCCGACTGGGCCGCCCGCAACGCCGCCGCGTTCCGCTGATCACAGGCCGACGGCCGGCCCCCACCTCGACGAGCGTGGGGGCCGGCCGCCCTCACTCCGCCGCCGCCTGGTCAGGCGTCAGCTGCCACCCCGGCAGTTGACGACGACCGCGACCGTGGCCGCACGTCAGCGCACGGTCACGGTGAACACGGGCGACGCGGTGTTCCCGCTGACGATGCGCAGCTCGTTCAGGCCCTTGATGCCGAGCTTCACGCCGAGCGAGTAGGCGCCGTTGCGGTTGGTGTTCACGGACGCCGGCAGGGTGACCCACTTGCCGTGCTGCTTCTGCTGCAGGGTCACCTTGGTGCCCGGCTTGAGGCCGGTGGTCGTGCCGTTGACCCGGAACAGCTCCCAGGCACGGACGGACGTCACCGACGGCTTGGCGGTGATCCCGGCCTGGGCGGCGGCCGCGGCGGCGACGGGCTGCGCCGCCGGGGCGGACGGGGTGGCGGCGATGGCGGTGCCCGCCAGGCCGATGGAGAGCACGCTGACGGCGGTCACGGCGGCCAGGCGCATGGAGTTCCGCTTGGAGACGATCACGGGTACACCTCTTTCGAGGGGAGGTGGGTGCCGGCCCGACCGCGGTGTCCGGTGCGGTTCGGGCCCTGTCATGTATAAGGACGCCGCACCGCGCCGGTCGGTTGTGGTCGAAACGTCACCGCCTTGTAACAGCCTGCGACTGTCCCGGCCCGCCCTCGTCCGACCGACCCCCTGTCGTCACCCCGTCAACCCTGTGGTGTGATCGTCCTGTTGACGTACGACCGACAGGAGCTCGTCTCATGACCACCACGCCCACTCCCACCCGGCTGACCGTCGGCCCGCACACCTTCGACGCGCTCGCCGCCGGGCCCGCCGACGGTGAACTCGTCCTGCTGCTGCACGGTTTCCCCGAGTTCGCCGACTGCTGGACCGCCGAACTGACGGCACTGGCCGCCGCCGGCTACCGCGCGGTCGCCGTCGACCAGCGCGGCTACTCCCCCGACGCCCGCCCCGAGGACATCGCCGACTACGCCGTCGAGCACCTCGTCGCGGACGCCCTCGGCTTCGCCGACGCACTGGGCTCGCCGCGCTTCCACCTGGTCGCCCACGACTGGGGCGGCCTCGTCGCCTGGGCGCTGGCCTCCGCCCACCCGGAGCGGCTCCACAGCCTGACCGTCCTCGCGACGCCGCACCCCGAGGCGCTCTTCGAGGCCATGAACAACGGCAGCGACCAGCGCGAACGCTCGCAGTACGTCAAGCTCTTCCGCCAGCCGGGCAACGTCGCCGAGCACGGGATGCTCGCCGACGACGCGGCCCGCCTGCACACCCTCTACCGGGGCGCACTGACGGAGGAGCTCATCGAGTCCAACGTCCGTCGCCTCACCGAGCCGGGCGCACTGACCGCCGGCCTCAACTGGTACCGCGCGATCAACGACGAACTCCGGGTGCCCGCCGGGGAGATCACCGTCCGCACGCTCTTCGTCTGGGGCACCGAGGACATGGCCCTGGGCCGCGACGCCGCCGAACTGACGGCCAAGCACGTGAGCGCCCCCTACCGCTTCGTCCCCCTGGAGGGCGCCACCCACTGGCTCCCGGAAGCCGACGCCGACCGCATCATGCCCCTCCTCCTGGAGCACCTCGCGGGCTGACCGGAGCCGCGGTCCCGACCGGCCACGCCAGCCGGGCTCAGAGGAACACGATGGCCTTGCCGTCGGCGATGCTGGCCCGGCAGGCGCGGTACAGCTGGTGCCAGGCGATCTTCTCCGTTTCGAAGGGGGACCCCGGCTCAAGGTCCGCGAGGGTGGAGTCCTCCGCCGCGGGGAGCGTGCCGTCGGCGTCGAGGTGGATGCCGAGTGACGGTGCGAGGCTCGCCAGTTCGGCCAGCAGGCGCTGGCTGGAGCCGACCATGCCGTACCCGGCGACGTCCGATTCTTCCGGGAGGAAGAGCGGATCGTCGAAGTCCACGGGTATGTAGTAGCCCGAATTGTCGGCGTGGCAGAGCAGATGGGAGGCGAACATGGACGTCTCGTCCTGGATCTTCCGGCCGTCGCGCTCGTACTGCTCGGCGTCGGTCTCCAGCGCGGGAGTGAGCCGCTCGCCGCGCCCGGCGAGCACGAAGACGCGACGCAGGTGGTACAGGTAGCTGTACGGGAAGTGGGCGGAGACGGCGGGCGCGGCGGGCGGATCGGCGATCTCCGGCTCGTGCCAGTCGACGCCGCCGTCCGCGAGCGCCGCGCTCAGGCGCGCGAAGGCGCCTCGGAAGTGCGCCAGTCCCTCGGCGTCGTTCCTCGCCTGGTCGTCCAGGAGTCCCACGGTGATCGAAAGTCCCATGACCGCAGACAGTAGCGGTCACGACTGACAGCGGCCGACGCCGGTGCGCCGGGCAGTTCGCGGTGAACCGGATCGCCTGACGGGTGTCGCACGTCGGCTTGCCTTCTCGGCCGGCCCGGGCCGGCCCCTCCCCCGTCGTGCACGGCGCCGCGGCCGCGCGTCAGCCGCACAGCGCCGCCGTTTGCGCCCGCATCATCCCCTTGCTCAGCGGGACGGGCGGCTCGCCCTTCAGGTCGGCGCCGAGGTCGTAGAGGTTGCCGACGAGGACCAGCTGCCGCTCGCCGTCGGTGGTGGTGAGCGAGACGCTGGTGAAACCGGGCCCGCCGCCGTCGGTCTCCCAGGCGCCGATCGTCCGGGTGCCCGGAGCCGCGCCGCACGACACGTCCATGTGCTGCACGCCGAGTCCGTACGCCGGTGCGTGGGGGAACTGCACCGTCGTGAGGAGTTCGCGCTGCTGGGCGGGGCGCAGCAGCTCGCCGGTGAACAGGGCCCGGTGGAAGTGGGCCAGGTCGTTGACGGTGGAGATCATGGCGCCGGCGGTCCAGTCGTAGGACGGGCTAAAGCGCGTCACGTCCTGGTGCTTGAAGTCGTAACCGTGCAGGTGGGGGCCGTGGATGGCCGGATCGGTCAGCGGGAAGGTGGTGTCAGTGAGGCCGAGCGGGGCGAGGATCCGCCGGTGGATCTCGGCGGAGGCGCTGTGGTGCGTGACCGCTTCGATGACCAGACCGGCGACCAGGTAGTTGGTGTTGGAGTACGACCAGCCGGATCCGGGCGCGAACAGCGGCTCGTGCCGGACGGCGCGGGCG
The DNA here is from genome assembly GCF_042887525.1 of Kitasatospora sp. NPDC057936. Classification (NCBI taxonomy): domain Bacteria; kingdom Bacillati; phylum Actinomycetota; class Actinomycetes; order Kitasatosporales; family Streptomycetaceae; genus Kitasatospora; species Kitasatospora sp. NPDC057936. The sequence continues at coordinate 27,695 of NZ_JBHVPD010000048.1, read as the reverse complement.
ATCACCTCGCGCGGGGTGTAGACGTAGTCCCGGTCGTGGCCTTCCAGGTAGGGGGCGAAGAACTCGGGCTCGGTGGTGGGGTCGTAGATGCCCGCGGTGTGGTTGAGCAGGTGGCGGACGGTGATGGCCGAGCCGTCGTTGCCGTTCCCGTCGACCACTCCGGGCAGCCACTTCTCCACGCTGTCGTCCAGGGACAGCCTTCCCTCCCCTTCCAGTTGCAGCAGCACCGTCGACACGAACGACTTGGTGTTGCTGGCGATCCTGAACCGCTGGTCCGGCCGGGCCCGCTCGCCGGTCGCGAGGTCCGCGACGCCGGCCGCCACCCGCGACTCCCGCTCCCCGTCCCTGGCGTAGGCCAGGACCCCCGGGAACCCGTCCGCGACCGCCTGCTCGACGCCCTCGGCGAGGCCGGCGGGCGGCGCCGTCTCCCCCGACACCGACACCAACAGCGGCCCTCTCCCCGGCACCCGCACCGGCTCCGCGACGGCCGTAGCCGGGAGAAGCCCCGTGACCGCCACCGCGCACACGCCCGCCCACAGCGCCGCCGTCCCCGTACGTGCCCTCATCGACATCCCCTGTTCGTGCTGCCCGTTCCCCGTTCACGCCCAGCGTGCCGCGCCGGCCAACCCCTTGCCCAACCGGCTACCACCCGAATAGTTGCGGGGGTTAGCCCCCCAGGTCAGGTGACGGAGCTGGAGGCGCGCACTATGAAGAGGTACGGCGACCCGCTCGGTCCGACGAACGTGAGTGGAGAGCAGGGGCGTCGGCGGCCGCAGCCTGCCGTTCGCCGTCCACGCGGTGCCGGCGGGGACCTTCAGGCGAGCGCCGCCTTCGTCAGTACCCCGGCCGCCTTCCCGTCCACCAGCACCACCACCGCCGCGTGCCCGCCCGCCAGCGCGGCCCGCGCCTCGGCGGCCGGCTGCCCGACCCCGACCGTCGGCAAGGCCGGCCCGAGCAACGGGCGCACCGGGCCGTCGGGCTTGGCGCCGCCGTCCGCGAGCGCCGCCCGGAGCACCTCCCGGGACACCGAGCCGAGCACCTCCGCCTCGGCCACCCCGTACGGCCGCGCCGCCCGCGGCAGCACCGCCGGGGCGACCCCGCCCGGCACGGCCCGCAGGGCCTCCAGCGCCTCGCCGACGGTCGCGTCCGCGCCGACCGTCACCAGCGGGCCGGCCCCCTCCAGGGCCGCCCGCAGCTCGCCCTCCCCCGGCTCCTCCAGGAAGCCCAGGCGCCGCATCCACCCGTCGTTGTGGACCTTGGACAGGTAGGACCGGCCGGAGTCCGGCAGCAGCACCACGACCAGGTCGTCCGGTCCCAGCCCGCGCGCCACCCGCAGCGCCGCCGCCACCGCCGTCCCGGACGAGGGGCCGGCCAGGATGCCCTCCTCGCGCGCGAGCCGGCGGGCCGTCAGCAGCGACTCGCGGTCCGGGACGCGCTCGAACCGGTCGATCACCTCCGAGCGGTAGGCCTGCGGCCAGCGGTCCTCGACCGTCTCGGGGTGGAGGAAGTGGCCGATGCTCTCGACGAACCACGGGCTGCCGTCGCCGCCCCCGTACGACGAGGACTCGGGATCCGCGCCGACGACCGTCACCGCACCGCCGGAGGCCTGCTTGAGGTACCCGCCGGTGCCGGTGACGGTGCCTCCGGTGCCCACGCCCGCGACGAAGTGGGTGACCCTACCGCCGGTCTGCTCCCAGATCTCGGGGCCGGTGGTCCGCACATGGGCATCCGGATTGGCCAGGTTGTCGTACTGGTTGGCGAGCCAGGCGCCCGGAATCTCCTCGGTGAGCCGCCGGACCACGTTGAACAGGTGCCGCGGGTCCTCCTGCGGCACGGAGGTCGTCGCGAGCACCACCTCGGCCCCGTACGCCCGCAGGATGTCCGCCTTCTCGGGCGCCGACTTGTCCGACACCCCGGCGATCACCCGGTACCCGCGCCGGCGGCCCACGATGGCGAGCCCGATGCCGGTGTTGCCGGACGTCGCCTCGATGATCGTCCCGCCGGGCGCCAGGAGCCCGTCCCGCTCGGCGGCCAGGATCATCGACAGCGCGGCACGGTCCTTGACGCTCCCGCCGATGTTGAGGAACTCGGCCTTGGCGTAGATCGGCGCGGCGATCCCGGCCCCCAGCCGCGCGAGGCGGAACAGCGGCGTCCCGCCGATCGCGTCGAGGACGGACTCGTGCACTGCGGTCATCGGGCGCTCCTTCATCCGGGTCAACGTGCAACCGGGTCGACGTGTGCGGACATGTCCGAGCCTGCCCACGCTCGCGCCCCGGTAGACGAGTCCGGGGCGAGGTCGGTCACCGGTTTCCCCAGACGGTGAAGAAGAGCACGACGGGGACCAGGCTCAGCAGGACGCCGATCGTCTTGCCGATCGGGCCGCCGTTCTTCCGGCCCGCGAGAAGCAGCACGAGTCCGGACGGGAAGAAGCCCACGAGGATGGGCAGCGGCATCATCAGCCACGGCAGCGAGACCACGAGCTCCAGGCCGAACTGCAGCCACCCGACGACGAGACAGGCCACGCGAAAGCCCCAGCGCCCGGGCACTGCCAGGGGAATCAGGGTGCTGAAGCCGGCCAGACACCACCGGGTGAGCGTCTCCCCGTCGGCTCCTGCGTGACCCGTCGCGTACGTGACGGCGTAGACCAGCCACGAGGCACCGGCACAGGCGGCGAGCCCCCATGGCCGAGGCTCGGCGTAGTGCTGCGAGAAGGATCGCATCATCATCCACCCCCAGGATGCTTTGAACGCGTTCAAGGTGCTTGAACGCGTTCAAAATAGCACCGCCGTCCACCCCGCGAAGACCCACCCCCTCGCGGGCGGACGGCCCTCGCGCGACCCCGCCCGACCAGGTGTCCGAGCGATCCGTGAGACTGGCCAGCGCAAGGACCGGCCATCGCACCACCTCGGGGGAGACATGCACGACCCGCTCGACGGGCTCGACGACATCGACTGGGCCGCGTTGAACCACGCCTACGGACCCGCCACCGACGTCCCCGGCCTGCTGCGCGACCTCACATCACCGGATCCGGCCGAGCGCGACCACGCGCTGGACGCCCTGTACGGAGGGGTCCACCACCAGGGCGACGTGTACGACTCCACCCTCGCCTGCCTGCCGTTCCTCTGTGCGCTCGCCGCCGCTCCGACCGTCGCCGACCGGGGCTCCCTGCTCACCCTGCTCGACAGCATCGGCGAGAGCGCCGCCCGGCGCGCCGAACTGGCCGATCACCTCCCCGACCCGCAGGCCGTCGTCACCAGGGCGCAGGAGACCGGCTGTTGGGGCGACGACCTGGAGCTCGCGTACGGCCTGCTGGCGCGCGAAGCGCTGGAACAGCGGCTGCCCGGCCTGACCGCACTGCTGGCCGACGCCGAACCGGACGTGCGCGCGGCAGCCGTCGTCCTCCTGGCAGGCCGCCACACCCGACCCGCAACCGTCCTGGACCTCATCACCACGCCGGCCGCCGCCGAGGAGCACGACCCGACGGTCCGCCACGCCCACGTCATCGCCCTGAGCACCCTGGCCGGGCGGCTGAGCGACGACCCGCCGCAGCAACTGCGGGCCACGCGGGCGCTGGCCGGGCTCGCCGAGCCCGGCCAGGACCCGGCGACGGAACTGGCCGCGCTCGCCGCCCTCGCCCGCCACACCCCGCAGCACCTGCCCGAGGGCCTCGCGGACCGGGCGACGGCCGCCCTGGACCGCGCCCGGCAGCACCCCACCGCATCACCCGGCGAGCCCCGCCCCGAAACCGACACCCTCCTCTCGCACCTGCGCACCCTGCAGACCGCGTCCTTCACCGAGGACACCGACGAACTCGTCGCCGAAGCACTCGACGACCTCATCGACGCCCTCGGCGACCGGGTGGCGGAACGTCACCGGCTCGTGCTCCACACACTGCGCCACGGAGACCCGCACAGCCCGCAGGCCGCCGTCGACCGGGCGGGCGACCTGCACAGCGGATGGCGCGTCCCCGACGCGAATGCCGCACGGACCGCCGAAGCGCTGGGCCGGCTCCTCCGCGGCTCCGACCCGCAACTCGCCGCAGCAGCGGCCCAGGAGCTGCGCCTCGGCCGGTTCCCGCTCTCTCCCGACCTGCTCGACACCGCCGCCACGATCGCCGACGACGGCCGGTACCGCACCGGCTGGGGCTGGGAGCGCTACCTGCCCGGCCAGTGCATCCAACTCCTCGCCGCCGCGGGCGACGAACGGGCCGTCGGCCTCCTCGCGCCGCTGCTCGCCGGCCGCTCCGTCCCCGAGGACCTGGCGCTCTACTGCCGCCAACTTCGCCCGTACGCCCACGAGATGCTCTCCGCACTGCTCTCCCGGGCGCACCCCGCGACCGAGCGCTGCGAGGTGGACGGCGTCATCGACGACACCGCCCTGGCCGAAGTCGGCCGGCTCCTCGCCGCCATGGCCGCCACCGGCCACCCGCGGGCGCACGTGGTGATCGGCCCGGTGCTGGCCGCGTGCCTCGACCTCACCCGGGACACCACCGGCTCGCTGCACCACGGCCTCCGCACGGTCCTGTCCGACCCCGAGGGCCTCGGCCCCGACGCCGAGGACGCCCTGCCCGTCCTGCGCGAACTGCTCGGCGACCCGTACCCCGTCACCCGGGTCGAGGCCGCCCGCGCGCTGTGGCACGCCGGACAGGACCCCGCCGAGATCCTGCCCGTACTCGACGCCCTGATCGCGGACACCGACGACTGGTTCCCGCGCTTCCACGCCCTCGAACTGGCCGCCGCGATGGGCGCGGACGCCGCCCCGCTCGGGGAGCGCATCCGCACCGCCCTCGCCGCCGAACTCGCCATCGAGGAGCACGACCGAACCCTCGTCCGCCTCCTCCTCGCCGCCCGGGCCACCGGACCTGCGGAATCCCGTGCCCGGCCCGACGACGGCCTGCTGCGCACCCTGTGGACGCGCAGTCGCCCCGTCCGCCCGCTCATCGCGGCGGCACTGCGGCGCGAGCAGGCCGAGCGCGACCTCCCGGACGGCTTCCCGGAACTGCTGCACGCCGAACTCGCCGACCCCCGCCGCGTCGACAACAACGGCGACCACAGCCGCGGGACGCGGTACGACACCGACGCCGACGACCGCTTCCGCGCCGACTGCCGGGCGCTGCTCGCGGAGCAGCCGGACTGATCGCCGACCGGCGGGGGCTCCGCGGTGACGATGTGACGATGTGACGGCCAAGGCGAGCCCACGGGCCCCCGGATTCCCGGACTCCCGGACGGCGAGGACACGGCCGTCCGTTTCCGGGATGCTGAAGTCCCCCGAGCTGAAGTCCCCCGAGCCTAGGGAGAAGAGACCGTGGAGAAGTTCGTCCCGAAGTTCCAGGGCGCCCCCTGGCCCGACGGCGCGCGCGTCCTGCACGTCTACGCCGTCCCCGACCAGGCGGCCCACCCCCCGCTGGCCCGCCTGGTGGCCGAGTGCCACGAGGCGATGCGCCCGTTCCCGATCACCCCGCTCGTCGACGGCACGCTGCACTGCACCGTCGAGATGGTCGCCGACACCACGGCCGACAAGATCACCGCGGACGAGCGCGACGACCTCCTCTCCGCCCTGCACGAGCACCTGGCCACGGCCGGTCCGCTGGAGGTCGTCGTCGGCTCCCCGATCGCCAACCGGGCCGGCGCCTTCCTCGACATGTCCCCCGACGACGGTCTCGTCGACCTGCGCGAGCGCGTCCGCAACGCCATCCGGGAGGTGCGCGGCCCCGGCGCCCTGCTCCACAACGGCGGCAGGCCCCACATCTCCCTCGGCTACGCCTGGGCCGAGGCCTCCTCGGACGCCCTGCAGACCGCACTCCACCGGATCTCCCCGAGCCACGTCCCCGTCCGCTTCACCGGGCTCCACCTGCTCGACGTCCTCTTCGAGCAGCGTCCCCGCCCGCAGGGCGAGACGGCCTGGGAACTGTCCTGGGAGACGGTCGGGACCGTGACGTTCCCCGACCGTCGCCCGCCCGCCTGACCCGTCCGCCTCGTCGGCCGGCCGTTCGAGTCCGGCCGGGGGCGGGAGGTCATCGTGGCCGGAGAACATGGCGCGGTCCGTGGAGGTGGCCAGGACGAGCCCAGGCGAACTGGCCGGCGAGCAGCCGTGAACTGCTTGTATACCCTCTGGCTCGACGGCAAGGCGAGCCGCCCCTCCTGGGGCGGGCCGCGCCACCAACTCACCAACCGCACCCGCCTCCTGGAGAACCCGGCATGGCCTGGACCGAGCACACCGTGATACGCGACGGCGTCCGCATCTCCTGCCGCGACTGGGGCGGTTCCGGAGCCCCGGTGCTCCTGCTGCACGGACTGGCCGGCCACGCGGGCGAATGGGACACCATCGCCCGGAGCCTGAGCCCCCGCCACCGGGTCGTCGCCGTGGACCAGCGCGGCCACGGCGCCAGCACGCGCCGCCCCGGAGACGTCTCCCGCGCCGCGTACGTCGCCGACGTCGCCGCTGTCGTCGAACAGCTCGACCTGCACCGCCCGGTCCTGGTGGGGCAGTCGCTGGGCGGCCACACCGCCATGCTCACCGCCGCCGCGCACCCCGACCTCCCGGGCGGCCTCGTCCTCGTCGAGGCGGGAGCCGGCGGCCCGAGCCCGGACGTCCCCGCCGAGATCGGCGCGGCGCTGGAGGCGTGGCCGAGGCCCTTCCCGTCACGCGGTGCGGCGGTCGAGTTCTTCGGGGGCGGTGCGGTCGGCGAGGCCTGGGCGGACGGATTGGACGAGCGGGACGGCGGGTGGTGGCCGCGCTTCGACCGGGACGTGATGGTCGAAGCGCTGGCGGAGAACGCCCGGCGCGCCTTCTGGGACGAGTGGACGGGCATCACCTGCCCGACACTGGTCGTCCTGGGCCAATCGGGCATCATCCCCCGGGACGAGACGGAGGCCATGCTCCAACGCCGCCCCGAGACGGTGGCCATGAGCGTCCCCGCAGCGGGCCACGACGTCCACCTGGAACAGCCCGAGACCCTGTGCCAGGCACTGCACGAGTTCCTCGAACAGGTCGCCGCGGGGACGATCAACCGATGACCGGCCCCGTGGACCGTGACCGCACCCTTGAGGAGCTGATGATCGGACAGGACGTCGGCCTGGCTCATCTCCTGCCACTCGCATGGGAGGTGCTGCGGGACGACCCGATGGCGGAGGGCGACATGTATGCGGGCGATCTGCTGAACACAGTGCTGACCAGGAGCCCAGCAGTCTGGAGCGAGACGCCCGGGCTCGCGCAGGAGCTCGGAGCGATCGTCTCGGAGTCGAGCGACCTGCCGCCGGACCTGATGCAGAAGGCGACAGGGTTCCTGAGCCGGTAGGAGCCCGCTGCGGCCCCGCCTACAAGTCCGCCAGGAACTCGGCCAACGACGGCGCGACCAGGCGACCACCGGGGTGGCCGGCCTCTTGGAGCAGGATCTCGCCGGTGGCGTTGTCGAGGGCGAAGGACAGGTCGGAGTAGGTGCCGGCGACGGGGAACGTGATGGCACCGCCGAACTCCGCCGCCTGCCGCCGCGCGTGTTCGGCCAGGCCGCGCACGGCGCGCTGGAACTCCGCTTCGTTCCACAGCGTGCGGAGCGACACCGATTCACCGGAGTGCTCCAACCCGTCCACCGGGCCGCACCAGAGGCTGCCGTAGAACGCTGTCACGTCCGGATGCAGCACCCCGCCGATGGCGGCGACTGCGGCCTCAAGATCGGCGAAGTCGGGGGTCCGGTCCATTGGCACAGGCTTCCACCGGATCATGCCGTCGGGGTCGGGCTCCCCCAGCTGACAGGGCGACTGCCACTCGGGGTCGTACTCCACGACGTTCAGACCGGCTCGATCAAGACCCGGCCAGAGTCCGTCGAGAAGCAGGGCGGCGAGCCCGGTCCGCGTGTCGTGCTCGGTCAAGTGAACTCCCCGTCAACGCTCTGGTCTGCACTCGGCACGTGGCACGCTACCGGGCCGGTACGACAACGGACGCTCGGGGTGAGTGACCGTCAGTAGATCCCGGAGAACCGGTCCCACCAGGTCGGCCGCGTCACGTGGCTGGAGAGCGGGCTCGGTCCTCGGTAGTCGGTCTCGATGAGCTCCTCGGGGATCACCACGTACTGGAGGTCTGCCAACGCCCGGCAGACGGTCGCGAGATCTGCGGCGTCCAATTCTGCCTCGGTCGACGTCATCCGCACATCGGGTCGCAACGGCCGTATCCGGCTCTGCCCGGTTCGCCCCGCGCCGGGAGGCGGTGGGTCGCGGGCCCGTCGATACTGGGCGGGACCCCGAGGAGGAGATCGTGGACTACGGTTTCGGCGTCCGGCTCGGCCGGCCGTTCGCGGAGGCGGTGGAGGCCGTCACGGCCGCGCTCAAGAAGCAGGGCTTCGGTGTCCTGACCACCATCGACATCCGGGCGACCCTCCGGGAGAAGATCGGCGAGGAGGTCGAGGACTACGTGATCCTCGGTGCCTGCAACCCCTCCCTCGCCCACCGCGCGCTCCGGGCCGACCGGCGGATCGGGCTGCTGCTCCCGTGCAACGTGGTCGTCCGGGCGGACGGTGACGGTGCCGTCGTCGAGGCCGTCGATCCCCAGGTGCTGGTCGCGCTCGCGGGGTCGGACGGTGGGCTCGGCGAGGTCGCGGACGAGGCCGGCCGGCGGCTGCGTGCCGCGCTCGGCTCGCTGCGGGACTGAGGGGGCCGGCCGTGAACGCTCCCGTCGTCGTCGGATTCGACGGTTCGCCCGAAAGCCTCGCGGCCACCGAATGGGCCGTCCGCGAGGCGCAGCGCCGCCGGTGTCCGCTGACGCTCCTCCAGGCCTGGCCCGGGCCGCATCGGGATGTGGCGGGACGGGACGAGACCTTCCGCCGCGCACAGGAGCAACTCGCCTCTCGGGAAGCGGAATTGAGCGAGATGGCACCCGGGGTGGCGGTGACCGCGTCGCCGGTGTCGGGTGATCCCGTCGAGGCGTTGGAGGAGGCCGGCCGAACCGCCGCCCTGCTCGCGCTCGGCTCGCACGGCCTCGGCACCATCCGCGGGTACCTGACCGGCTCGGTGAGCCAGGAGGTGCTGCGCCGGGCGGCCTGTCCGGTGGTGCTCGTCCGCGCGCAGGCCTCGGGCGCACAGGGGGGCGAGTCGGACGGTCCTGTGGTCGTCGGGCTCGACCTGGCGCACCCTGCGGAGGACGTGCTGGCGTTCGCCTTCGAGGCCGCCGCCGTCCGCTCGGCGCCGCTGCGGGTCGTCCACGTGTGGTCCCCGCCGGCCGGGACCGAGTACATGTCGTACGGCGCCATCGGCGGGCTGGAGGGCGAGATCTCCAGCGTCGAGTGGAACGGGCTCGCCAAGGCCGTGGAGGTCTGGCGGGCCCGTCACCCCGAGGTGGCCGTGACCGCCGACCTGGTCCGGGGCAAGGCGGCCGTCGAGCTCGTGGACGCGGCGGCGACGGCCAGGCTGCTCGTCGTGGGCCGCCGCGCCCGGCACACGCCCCTGCGCCACCACCACCTGGGGCCCGTCGCGCACGCCGTGGTCCACCACGTCCACTGCCCGGTCGCCGTCGTCCCGTACGGCTGACCCGGCCGGCGCCCGTCACCCGGGTGGCAGGCCGTACTGGCGCCCGCCGAGGACGGCACGCACGGTGGACGAGGGGCTCCAACGGTTCACAGGACGGTGACGGTACAGGTGGCGACACAGATGAACGCGCACGATTCCGCTCCCCGCGTCGTGGTCGGCGTCGACGGCTCGCCGTCGTCGCACGCCGCGCTGCGCTGGGCCCTCCGGCACGCCACCCTGATCGGCGGCGTCGTGGACGCGGTGGGCGCCTGGGAGCCGCCGAGCCACATCGGCTGGTCGGCGCCCGTGGTGGACCACTCCTTCGACCGGGAGGTGGCCGAGAAGCGGTTCGCCGACGAGCTCGACCGCGTGCTCGGCGACCGGGTGCTCGGCGAGGGCCGGACGGTGGAGGTGCGGCGGACGATGGTGATGGGCGACCCGTCCGACGTGCTCCTGAACGCCTCCCGGGGCGCCGAGCTGCTCGTGGTGGGCAGCCACGGCCGCAGCGGCTTCAGCCGCGCCCTGCTCGGCTCGGTCAGCACGCGCGTGACGCAGCACGCCACGTGCCCGGTGGTCGTCGCCCGCGCGCACTGACGGGTCTCGGGGCTCCCCCGTTTGCCGTGCGGTGGGCCCGCCCGACCAGGGCCTCGCCTCGGAGCAGCCGGCCGTGTCGCGTGCGATCAGTCGGTGTGGTTCGGCCAGTGCGGATCGGTCCACCGGGCGGGCCCGGTGAGGCCGATCAGCCGCAGGCGGTGGAGCAGGTCGTCCGGGGCGCCGATGGCTCTCAGCCGGGCAGGGGCGTGGCGGGTGAGCCAGGCGGTGAGGACGGCCACCATGCCGTCCTTGTCGTCGTGCCAGGTCCACCAGGGCAACTCGTCGGCGAGCAGGTCGTCGCCCCACTCGTCGACGGCCTCCGCGAGGCGACGATCGGCCGCCGGGTGGTCCAGCGCCTCCCAGTCGTCGAGCCAGGGGCTCAGTTCGCCGGACGCCTCGACGCACAGGACGAGGGTCCGGGGCGCGTACGCGGCTGGGTCGGGGGTGACGAGGGTGTGGGCCCAGAACGCGTGCAGGAACTCCCGTACAGCCGCGGCCTGTTCCGGGGGCCACACCTGCCAGTCCGCGCGGGCGAGGACAACCCCGATCTCGTCCCGGTACCGGTACGACTCGGACCGGCTGTCGACGACGGCACCCGCGAGCTGGGGCAGGACGCGGCGAAGCACGGCTCCGGGGTCGCCCCACCCGGGGATGTGCCAACTCCGCCGGAGGAGGTCGGGATCGAGCATCACCCCGGGCACCTTGAGGAGGGCGAGCTCCTCGGCGCTGCCCCAGTGACACTCGCAGTTGTGCTCGTCGGGGGGCGCGACCGCGCCGCGGAAGGCGTCGGCGAGGCCCTCCAAGGCGGCGTCGAGGCGCAGCCTCGCCCGGTGGACGTGCATGTCGGTCATGGGCGTTCGCCTTCGGGGACTCCGCCGGCCTGCGCCTGGCGAAGATCGCCACGCTACCAGCCGGCAAGCGGCCCTCTTCCGGCGGGCTCACCATCTCCCGGCCTGGGAGCGGACCTTGGGCAGGGCCCACGGTTCCACCGCGCCCGTGACCAGGTCGGCCAGGAACTGGACGGCTCCGCCGGTGTAGTGCCACCAGACGGAACTCCGGGAGGCTACCGTGACCGTCCATTCCTCCGGACCGGCCGGGTCGGTGGTCCACAGGAAGAGGTCGCCCTGATGGGAACCCGCCCACGGCAGCAAGCCGCCGGGGGCGGGGTACGGGTGGAGCGGGACGTCCAGATCGGCTTCCGCGCACCACTCGTCGACGGTTTCCAGCGTCTCGCGCAGGCCCTCCACCCAGCGGCGCTCACCGCCCGGCTCCGGACCGCCCAGGCCGAGGAAGTCCCCGAGGACGAAGGACGGGTAGCGCTCACAGAGGAGCCTGAAATCCGCCGGCAGACCTACACCCAGGTCGGCCTCCACGAGCCGCCAGTCGATGCTCCTCGGCTCCGGCAGGCGCAGCCGCGCCAGGTCAGGGACCGCCCGCTCCAGAGCGGCGAGAGCCTCGGAGGGGTCGGTCAGCTGTCGGAGCGGGGCCTGCGTGCCGGCGAGATCGTCCATGCGACCAGGATCCCAGGAGCACGACTCGCCGAGGCCGAGGGCCCGTAACACCGCTGCCGCCACCACCGGTTCGGGAACGATCGACAGCCTGCCTCCGTCGATCGCCGGAGCAGTGAAGGCCGTGACCGGCAACGGCTGATGCGCGCGGAACACCGGTCCGCCGACGGGACGGCCTCCGGCGCGTCGTGGCGCGGGCTAGAACGAGGCCCTCACCGACTCGTCGACGCGGCCCACGGCCTCCTGCTGGAACCGCTGGTCGTAGGCCCGGCGGATCTCCTCCACCGCGGCGCCCGCCGTCCGCGCGGCGGGCAGCGGGTACAACAGCGTGACCAGGTAGGACCGTTCGTGCTCGATGACGCCGTGGCGGTCGCGGTACTGGCCCCGGCCGTCCTCGATGGTCAGGCCGTCCGGGAAGCGCGGCGTGATCTCCGAGTCGACGAAGGCCTGGAACTCCTGCTCCGTGACGGCGGGACCGCCGTCGGGGCGCTCGGTGCCGAAGAACAGCTCGGTGCGGGTGTACGGATCGTGCGGTGCGACCGGCGCACCGGCCGCGCCGGCGACGGGGGCGAGGGTCGCACCCGTCACCAGCAGGGCGGCACCGGCGACCACGCCGGCCCAGGTGTTGGTCTTCATGCCGTGGTCAACGCCCGGCCGGGACGCGCGATGCGCCGGTTCAGCCGTACGAGCGGTGACCGGCCGCCGGGACGGGCCCGTTCGCGCGAAGCCGCCCACCTGCATGCTGGACGGCACGGCAACGGGATCAGCTCCGGGCCACCCGCAGCGCCCAGAGCACCAGCGGCACCTGCAGCGGGAGCCGGGCGACGGCGGCGGTGCGCAGCGGCGCCGGGCGGGTGCGCCAGTCGCGGGCCATCTGCACGTTGGCGGGGAGCACCGCGACGAACAGCCCGGCGGCGGCCAGTGCACCGGCGCGGCGGGTGCGCGGGTGCGCGACGGCGGCGCCGACGGCGAGCTCTGCCAGGCCGCTCAGGTGGGTCCAGGTCCGGGGGCTGCCGGGCAGGGCACGCGGGACGATCGCGTCGAACGGGCGCGGGGCGGCGAAGTGCGCCACCCCGGCGCCCAGCAGCAGTCCGCTCAACAGGCGGGCGGATCGGGCGGATCTGTCGGCGGGCATGCTGCTCCTCGGGGTGCTCGTCGGCGGGCCCCGGGCGGGGAAGGCCTCCCGGGGCTACCGGAGAGTAACCCCGACGGGGCTGCGGGCGGAACTCCCTGTCGAGGCCCGCCCGGCCTCACGTGAACGACAGCAGCATGACCGGCGCGCCGCTCGGGTGCGCGGACCCGCCCGCCGGTTCGACCGTCACTCCGACGCCCGTCGCCCCGCCCAGCGGCCCGGACAGCACCAGCGAACCGTCGCCGCCCGGCAGCAGCCCCGCGGGGCGCATCGTCCCGGCGTCGTCGAACCACAGCTCGTACGTCCTGCCCGCGGCCGGGGCGGGCATGCCGGTGGCGAGGAAGGCCGCCTGGCCGCGACCGTGCGACCACACGACGGTGCCCACGCCCGCCCCGCCGGCCACCGTCCCACTGGCTGTACGGGCATCGGGTGCCGCGAGGAGGTCCGCGAACCGGTTCTGCTGCTGCTGGACGGCGGCGGCCCGCGCCCGTGCCTGGTCTGCCTCCCGGTGCTGCTGGACGGCCAGACCGCCGGCCCCGGCCGCGACGGCCAGGCACGCGGCGAGCGCCAGCTTCGGCCAGGCGCGGCGCAGCCGGCCCGGCCCGGGGCCCGCCGGCTGGACGGGGGCGGTCCGCGGGGCCTCCTGCCGGATGGCGGGCAGCGCGGCCATCACCCGCGCCTTCATGGCCCCCGGCGGCACCACGGACTCCGCCGCCCCGAGCCTGGCCAGGGTCGCGGCGAACTCGGCCACCTCCTGGGCACAGGCCGGGCAGTCGGCCAGGTGCCGCTCGAACGCCGAGCTCTCGGCCGGGTCCAGCGCGTGCGCGGCGTACGCGCCCGTCAGCGTGTGCAGGTCGGCGACGCTCATGCGCCCACCTCGCTTCGCCCGGCAGCCGCTTCGCGCAACGCACACCATCCAACGATTCGCTCGCTCCGCTCACTCATGCGCCCACCTCACTCCGCCCGGCAGCCGCTTCGCGCAACGCACACCATCCAACGATTCGCTCGCTCCGCTCACTCATGCGCCCACCTCACTCCGCCCGGCAGCCGCTTCG
>NZ_JBHVPD010000048.1:0-13813 GCF_042887525.1 Kitasatospora sp. NPDC057936 | reverse complement strand
TACGCGCAACGCACACCATCCAACGATTCGCTCGCTCATGCGCCCACCCCCAGGCAGTCGCGCAGGCGGATGAGCCCGTCGCGCACGCGGGTCTTGATCGTGCCCAGCGGCACGCCGAGCACCTCGGCGACCTGCGGGTAAGTGAAGCCGCGGTAGTACGCCAGCGTCAACGACTCGCGCTGCAGTTCGGTCAGCACGCGCATGCACCGCCGCACCTGCTCGCGTTCCAGCCGGCCCTCGACCTGCTCCGCGACCTCGTCGAACACCGGGGCGTGGGCGGCGGCCGCGGCCTGCCGGTCGCGGTCGGCGGCGGCCTGCGCGGCGCGGACCCGGTCCACCGCGCGGCGGTGCGCGATGGTCAGCACCCACGGCATCACCGCGCCGCGTTCGGCCCGGTAGCGGGCGGCGGTGCGCCACACCTCGAACAGCACCTCCTGGGCGACCTCCTCGGACTGCGCCGGGTCCCGCAGGACGCGGCGCACCAGGCCCAGCACCGGCCCGGCGACCGCGTCGTACAGGTGCGAGAACGCGTCCTGGTCCCCGCGCGCGACCCGCGCGACCAGCTCCCCGAGATCCGGTCCCGGCCGTCCCGGCCCGGACAGGTGCACGACGGCGCTCATCCGGCCGCGCCCCGGTGACGGCGGGCGGGCGGCGAGCCCAACGGGCGGACGGCAGGCATGGTGGACCTCCCAGGGGCCCCACCGGAGACGGGCCCGGCAGGGCGGAGCGGAACGGACTGGCACCCGTCCTTCGAGGCTGGCACGCGACCGGATTGGCCCGCATCCGAGGGCGCCGCCGCCTGTGCGGGGTTGTACGGAATTCGTGACTCCACACGCCGCTTCGGCCAGCCTTGAGGCGGAACACCACGGGCGCGACCGGGGCCGGCCGAGGCGACCCGCCGCCCGCGCCAAGTCCCGCGGCGCGACCGTGAGTTCCCGATGCGAGAAGCACGGACCGACCACTCCCATGCCGAAGGAGCCCCTGTGAAACTCCGCCTCGCCGCGTCGGCCGGGGTGCTGGCGCTCACTGCGACCGCCACCCTGTTCGCCGCCGGAACCGCCTCGGCCGACAACGGCGGCTGCCGGGCCCCGTACTACGCCGACGGCGTGCTGACCCAGTCCTGCATCAGCTCGGAGGGCGGACGCAACATCCGGGCCGCCGCCTACACCATGGACCAGGTGCACAACACCATCGACCTGTGCGTCAAGATCGTCGACGGGGCCGGGAACCAGTACGGCGGCACGGCGTGCAGCCGGCAGGACGCCTACTACGGCTCGGTGAACGGCTACCTGACCACGGTGCCTCCGGGCAGGTACTACGCCGTGGCGTGGTTCACCGCCCCTGGTTACTACTACGCCGGCGAGTCCCCCGCGATCGACGTCTCCTGAGCAACGGGACGTCCCCCGAGCACGGGCACCGGCATCCACGGGGGTGACGTCGGCGCCCGCCCGGCCCGCCCTGCGCCGCTGCCCGGCGCGGGGCGGGCCCATGTTCATCCGTTCGGGTGATCGATGGGCCACGGCGTGTGATGCGTACGCGTCGGGGAAGGGACGGGGACGTCCCAACGTGCCCGCCCTGGGCGGGACTTCCGATGATGCCCTGATGGAGACGAACCCATGACCGACAGCCAGACCGTCACGTCCTCAGCCATCCGAGGCGGGAGCCCGGACTCGGCAGTCGACCGCGTCGCCGACTTCTACGGCGCCTACATCGACGCCGTGTCCGACGGCACGGACGACCTGTCCGACGAACTCCGCGCCCACTACCTCACCGAGGACTTCCGCCGGCGCCTGGCCGCCTGGGAGGAGGCCAACCACGCCGACGGCGTCCTGCGCGCCCAGGACGTCCCCACCCGCTGGGAGGTCCGCTACCACGACTCCGGCGCCGACCACCTGTTCACGACGGTCACCCTCACCTGGGGCACCGGCCCGGACGCCGACCACACCCGGCTGGCCGTGCAGAGCGACCTGAGCACCAAGCTGATCTCGGACATCGAGGACGCACCGGCGGGTTCCTGAACGACGCCCCGGGCAGTCCTGGTCTCCGAGCCACGGCCGGCCGGGTGTGCGGCACGCGTCCGGCCCGTAAGCGGCCAGCTCACGGGCCGGACTTCGGTCACGTGGTGTGGGGGCCCCGGGCCGGGCCCGGGGTGTCGACGGACTCCCGCGCGTCCGGGCGGCGCCCTGCCGCGTCCCCCACGGATATACGCGGCAGGGCGTACGGATGCTCGTCCCGCAGGTAGCCGATGAGGTGCTCGCGCAGGGCGCAGCGGAGCGCGAACGCGTCGTCGGCGTCGGCCGCCGTCGCCAGCGCGCGGACGACGATCGTGGTGGGGGTGGTGTCGACCACCTGCAGGGCGCTGCCCTGGCCGTCCCACAGGTCGCTCTTGGCCAGGAAGTCGTCGAACTCCTGCCGCAGCAGCCCCACCGGGGTGTGGTGGTCGAGGTGGAGCAGCGCCGTGCCGGTGATCCGGCTGGAGCGGCGGGACCAGTTCTCGAACGGGCGGCCGACGAAGTAGGACATCGGCATCACCAGCCGTCGCTGGTCCCAGGTCTCGATCACCACGGCCGTCAGCGTGATCTCCTCCACCTTCCCCCACTCCCCGGCCACCACGACGACGTCCCCGATGCGCGCCAGGTCGCCGAAGGCCATCTGCACCCCGGCGAAGACGTTGGCGAGCGTGCTCTGCGCCGCCACGCCCGCCGCCACGCCGACCAGGCCGGCGGAGGCCAGCAGGCTCGTGCCGACGCCGCGGACCTCCGGGAAGGTCATCAGGACGGCACCCAGCGTCGCGACGGCGACGATCGCCTGGCAGATCCGGCCGAGCAGGCCGACCTGGGTCCGGGCGCGCCCGGCCCACACCGGGTCGCGCCGGTGGACGGCGATCCTGAGGGCGCCCTCGGCGACGAGCGCGACGAGGCGGCCGCACAGCCATCCGCCGGAGGCGATCGCGAGGATCACCGCCAGGTGCCGCAGCCCGGCGCGGGCGGCGGGCGGCGCGGCGATCCACGGTTGCGCGGCGGCGAGCACGAGGCACGCCGACAGCGCCAGGACCGGCCGGCGGCAGCGGCGCACCGGGAGCGGCACGCCGGCCGGGCCTCCGGGGACCGCCAGCCGCCGCGCCACCGCCTGCGCCACCCGGTCGAGGCCATAGGTGACGACGGCGGCGACGACGCCGGCGACGCCGAGGCGGAGCAGGCTCCACCACATGTGCCGGTCTCCTTTCCGCGGCTTTCCGCGGCGACGGGTTCGAGCGGGCCGAACGGCTGGTTCAGTCGGGCGGCTCGGGCGGTTCCGGGTGGCCCGGCTGCGGCCCGGCCGGTTCGGGCGGGGGCCACAGGGGGTCCGGATCCGGGAGCGGGTCGGGCGGGGGCTCGGGTGTGCCCGGCGACGGCGGAGGGTCGGGCACCAGGGGCGGGCCGGGCGGCCGGCTCGGATCCGGCGGCGCCAGGGGCTCCGGCGGGAGCGGTTGTGGTGGCGGGAGGCCGGGCTCGGCGGGGGTGAAGGCCATGGGTGACGTCTCCTCTCCAGCGGGGGGACCGATCGATTCGGTGCGGTCAGGCGGCGAGCAGGTCCTTCAGCTCCTGGTCCCAGTCGATCCGGGTGTGTTCGAGCCCGGGCGGCACTATCCGGGCGGTGGCGGCCAGGAACCGGGCGACGGCGTCGGCGGAGGCGACGAGCAGGGCGACGCCCTCGTCGTCGGCGAGCGCGATCAGCACGTAGGCGTCGTCGAACGGGGCCACGTGGACGTCGCCCTCCCCCGCGGGCCCGTGGAGGCCGGCGACGAGCAGGTCGCGCGAGAGCGTCCACGCGGCGTCCGGCTGGAAGTCCGCGAAGTCCAGCGCCACCGCGTGCGGTTCGTCGGACCGGTAGGACCAGCCGACCTCCAGGAGCCGGCTGCGTTCGTCGCCGGTCATCAGTCGCATGGTGATCCGGGCGGCAAGACGTTCCATGGGCGTTTCCCCTTTCCCGGGTTCCTCGGGCCGGGACGACCGCCGGCTGTCCCGGCCCGTGTGTGTGGTGTCCGGCGGTCCGGCGCGTCCGCCGTGACCGCTCGGCTGCCCCGGTTGCCGCGGTTCATGCCACCGGATCGGAGAACCGCCCGGGACACCCGAGGATCCGCCGCCGAGAATCCGCCGCCGAAGATCCGCTGTCGAGTGATCCGCAGTCCCCGGCCGTTCACGCGATCCTCACACCGGCCACCGGCATGGATCCGGACTCGGCGGGTACCCGGGGACGGACCGTACGCCGAGGGGAAAGGACCGACATGGCCACGACCAGTGACGAACTCCTCCACCGCGCGACAGGCCGGGCTCCGGACGAGGCCCCGGCGGTCGGGGCGCCCAGAGACCCTCGCGCCGCCACCCCCGCGCTGGACTCCCCCGCAGTGGACGCCCCCGGGCTCGACGGCATCCCCGGGCTGGACGGCATCGACGACCCCCGGCACGTCGCGCCCGCCGACGCGCGCGAGCTGACGCGGGTGCTGCTGGTCCGGCTGGCGGCGCTGGAGGAGGGCACCCGCGAGTACTCCTACGTGCGCACCACGCTGATCGAGCTCAACCTGTCGCTGGTCCGGTTCGCGATCCGCCGCGTGGGCAACCACCAGGAGCCCGTCGAAGACCTCGTGCAGGTCGGCTCGGTCGGCCTGATCAAGGCGATCGACCGCTTCGACCCCGACCACGGCGCGGAGTTCACCACCTTCGCCCTGCCGACCATCCTCGGCGAGATCCGCCGCCACTTCCGCGACGCCACCTGGGCCGTCCACGTGCCGCGTCGCCTCCAGGAGCTGCGCATCACCCTCGCGAAGTCCCGCGACGAGCTGTTCCAGCGCCTGGGCCGGGCGCCGACGGTGCCCGAGATCGCCGCACACCTCGACCTGTCGGAGGAGGAGGTGATCGAGGGTCTCGCCGCCGCCAACGGCCACACCGCGGGCTCCCTGGACGCCCCCGCCACCGAGGGGCGGCAGGAGCCGAACCCGCTCACCCAGCGCCTCGGCGAGGAGGACCCGCGGTTCGCCACCGTCGAGGACCTGATCGTCCTCAAGCCCCTCATCGCCGCCCTGCCGGAGCGCGACCGGCTCATCCTGTCGATGCGCTTCGGCGAGGACCTCACCCAGTCCCAGATCGGCGCCCGCCTCGGTCTGTCCCAGATGCACGTCTCCCGGCTCCTCACCCGCCTGTTGAAGAGGCTCCACGCGGACCTCACCGCCCCGTAAGCCGGCCCCGCACTCCCGCACTCCCGCACTCCCGCGACGCCGCGCACGCCACCCACGGCCTTGGCCGCCCCCGGGTGGCGTGCGTACGCTCGTGGAGCACACCCGTGGAGGGGAAGCACGACGATGCCCGCAGAGCAGACGATGCCAGCAGAGAACGAGCCCGCGACCGTGCCGACCACCGCGTTCCCCGACCCCTTCCAGGCGAGCTCCCGACCCCGGCCCGACCTGGTCGTGCACACCCGGCACACCGACACCCGGGCGGCCGTCTGCGCGCTGGCGGGCGACCTCGACATCGAGGGCCTGGAGCCCGCCAGGAACGCGCTCCACGACCTGGTGGCCCGGCGCCCGCCGCTGCTCGTCGTCGACCTCGGGCTCGTCGACTTCTGCGACTCCTCCGGCCTGAACCTGCTGTTGCGGACCCGCGTGGCGGCGATCGCCGCGGACGTCGGGTTCCGCCTCGCGGCGCCGTCCGCCACCGTGCTGCGGCTGCTCGAACTGACCTGCGCCGACAGCGTCTTCTCGCTCCACCCGTCCGTGGACGCGGCGCTCGCCGCACCGCTCTGACCGGCGGCGCGAATCCCGCCCCGAGCCCGGCGCGGTCGAATCCGGTCGACGGCGCGCATGATCCGCCCACGGCCGGGAATCCGAGCAGACGAAGCACGACAAGCACGACCAAATACAACGAAGCGCACCCAAGTACGACCAAGCATGACGAATCGCGACCAAACGCACTGAAACAGACGAAACGGACCACGACGCCGAAGCCGAAGGGGACCCCGCACATGACGACCAGCCGGGCAACCCTCGATGACGACCGGCCGGGCACCGGCCCCATCCTGCCGCCCGGCGGACAGCGCCGCCGCCTGCACCTGGCCGGGCAGCCGAAGCCCGTCGCCCGCGCCCGGGCGTACGCCGCGCAGGCCGTCGCCGACTGGTCGTGGCCAGCGGGCGGCTCCGGCGCGGACGACATCGTCCTCCTCGTCGCCGAGCTGGTCGCCAACGCCCTGCTGCACGCCGGCGGCCCGGAGGACCTCGTCCTCGACGCCTCCCCGGCCCGTCTGCGCATCGAGGTCACCGACCGCTCGACCGCCCTGCCCGAACCGCGCCTGCCCCACCGCCCGGGCGTGCCGGGCGGGCACGGCCTCTTCATCGTCCGGAACGCCGCTACCCGCTGGGGCGCCCAGCCGCACCCCGGGGGCAAGACGGTCTGGGCCGAGCTCGACGCCGCTCCGCCGCGGTGAGGTCGTAGCCGTCGCCGTGCGGCACAACTACCGCGCGCTGAAGCACTAGTGACCCGAGCACCGCCCTGTCAAGGCGGCGGGAAGGATCCGTCAAAGTATCCGCCGCGGACGCCCCGCCCGGCGCGTCGAACGCTCCGACCCGCTAGCCTGGACCGCTTGTTCCCCCCGCGTTTCCCGCGGTCCCCGAGATCCCTCCGAGGAGCACAGCGCCGTGTCCGACAGCTTCGCGCACCTGCACGTCCACACCGAGTACTCGATGCTGGACGGGGCGGCGAAGAACGGCAAGCTGTTCGCCGAGGCGGAGAGACAGGGCATGCCCGCCATCGCGATGAGCGACCACGGCAACATGTTCGGCGCGTACGAGTTCTTCCACGCCGCCGCGAAGACCGGGGTGAAGCCGATCATCGGCATCGAGGCGTACGTCGCCCCGGCCTCGCGCTTCCACAAGAAGCAGGTCTTCTGGGCGCCGGGCGGCCAGCGCCCCTCCGGCGCCGACGGCGAGGGCGGCAAGGACGTCTCCGGCGGCGGCCGCTACACCCACATGACCATGTGGGCGCAGAACGCGACCGGCCTGCGGAACCTCTTCAAGCTCTCCTCGCTCGCGTCGATGGAGGGCTACTACATGAAGCCCCGCATGGACCGCGAGCTGATCGCCGCCAACGCGGGCGGCATCATCGCCACCACCGGCTGCCCCTCCGGCGAGGTGCAGACCCGGCTGCGCCTCGGCCAGTACGACGAGGCGGTCAAGGCGGCCGGCGCCTACCAGGACATCTTCGGCAAGGAGAACTACTTCCTGGAGCTGATGGACCACGGCCTCGACATCGAGAAGGACGTCCGCGAGGACCTCCTGCGCCTGGCCAAGCAGCTGAACATCCCGCTGCTCGCCACCAACGACTCGCACTACGTGACCGCCGACCAGGCCGACGCCCACGACAGCCTGCTCTGCGTCGGCGTGGGCAAGAACAAGGACGACCCGAACCGGTTCAAGTTCCAGGGCACCGGCTACTACGTCAAGACCGCCGAGGAGATGCGCGAGCTCTTCCGCGAACTGCCGGAGGCCTGCGACAACACCCTCGCGATCGCCGAGCGCGTCGAGTCGTACGAGGAGGTCTTCACCTACGTCGACCGGATGCCCCAGTTCGACGTGCCCGAGGGCGAGACCCAGGCCTCCTACCTGCGCAAGAAGATCGAGATCGGGCTGCAGCACCGGTACGGCGACAGCCCCAGCCAGGAGGTGCTGGACCGCATCGAGCTGGAGATGGGCGTGATCACCCCGATGGGGTTCGACGCCTACTTCCTCGTGGTCGCCGACATCTGCCAGTACGGCCGGGACAACGGCATCCCGGTCGGCCCCGGCCGAGGCTCGGCGGCCGGCTCGATGGTCGCCTACCTGACCGGCATCACCCAGCTGGACCCGCTGGAGCACGACCTCCTCTTCGAGCGGTTCCTCAACCCCGAGCGCATCAACCCCCCGGACGTCGACATCGACTTCGACGACCGCCAGCGCGACCAGATGGTCCGCTACGTCACCGAGAAGTACGGCGCCGCCTACACGGCCCAGGTGAACACCTTCGGCACGATCAAGGCCAAGGCGGCCGTGAAGGACGCCAACCGCATCCTCGGCTACCCGTTCTCCATGGGCGACCGGATCACCAAGGCGATGCCGCCGGACGTCATGGGCAAGGGCGTGCCGCTGGCCGACCTGTTCGACGAGAAGCACGCCCGGTACAACGAGGGCACCGAGATCCGGGCGCTGTACCAGAACGAGCCGGACGTCAAGAAGATCATCGACACCGGCCGGGGCATCGAGGGCCTCATCCGCGGCACCGGCGTGCACGCCGCGGCCGTCATCCTCTCCTCGACCCCGCTGCTCGACCTGATCCCGCTGCACATGCGGGACAAGGACGGCGTGATCATCACCGGCTTCGACTACCCGTCGTGCGAAGCCATGGGCCTGATCAAGATGGACTTCCTGGGTCTGCGGAACCTGGGCATCATCGACCACTGCATCAAGATCGTGAAGGCCAACCGGGGCATCGACGTCGACATCGAGAAGATCCCGATCGACGACCCCACCACCTACCAGCTGCTGGCCCGCGGCGACACCCTGGGCGTGTTCCAGCTCGACGGCGGTCCCATGCGCGCCCTGCTCAAGCTGATGAAGCCCACCGAGTTCGCCGACATCTCCGCCGTGTCCGCGCTCTACCGGCCCGGCCCGATGGGCATGAACTCGCACACCAACTACGCGCTGCGCAAGAACGCCCAGCAGGAGATCATCCCGATCCACCCCGAGCTGGAGGAACCGCTCAAGGACGTCCTCGGCCCCACCTACGGCCTGATCGTCTACCAGGAGCAGGTCCAGCGAGCCGCCCAGGTGCTGGCCGGCTACTCGCTCGGACAGGCAGACCTGCTGCGCCGCGCGATGGGCAAGAAGAAGAAGGAGGTGCTGGAGAAGGAGTTCGTGCCCTTCCACGCGGGCTGCAAGGAGCGCGGCTACTCCGACGAGGCCATCCAGGCCGTGTGGGACGTCCTGGTCCCGTTCGCCGGCTACGCGTTCAACAAATCGCACTCCGCCGCGTACGGCCTGGTCTCGTACCAGACCGCCTACCTGAAGGCCAACTACCCGGCCGAGTACATGGCCGCGCTGCTCACGTCCGTCGCCGACGACAAGGACAAGATGGCGGTCTACCTGGCCGAGTGCCGGCAGATGGGCATCAAGATCCTCTCCCCCGACGTCAACGAGTCGGTGGTCGACTTCACCGCCGTCGGCAGCGACGTCCGCTTCGGCCTCAAGGCCGTGCGCAACGTCGGCGTGCCGGTCATCGAGTCCCTGGTGCGCACCCGCGCGGAGAACGGCAAGTACACCTCGTTCCCCGACTTCCTGGACAAGGTCGAGCTGGTCGTCTGCAACAAGCGCACCGTCGACTCCCTGGTCAAGGCGGGCGCCTTCGACTCCCTCGGCCACACCCGGCTCTCGCTCAGCAGCGTCCACGAGACCGCGATCGACGCCGTCACCGGGGTGAAGAAGCAGCAGGCCATCGGCCAGGACGACCTGTTCGGCGCGATGGACACCGGCGACGGCGACGGCCCGGGCATCGGGCTGGACTTCCAGCTCACCGACCAGGAGTGGCCCCGCCGCCAACTCCTCGCCCTGGAACGCGAGATGCTCGGCCTGTACGTCTCCAGCCACCCGCTGGACGGCGCCGAGCACATCCTCTCCCAGAACCGCGACACCTCGATCGCCGAACTCCTCGGCTCCGGCCGCTCCGAGGGCGAGGTCCGCCTCTCCGGCCTGATCACCGGCGTGGACCGGCGCATCAACAAGGCGGGCAACGCCTGGGCGATCATCACCCTCGCCGACCGCGACGGCTCGGTCGAGGTGCTGTTCTTCCCGGCGACCTACAACCTCATGGCCGACCAGATGATCGAGGACAACGTGATCTCGGTCCGCGGCCGCCTCAACGAGCGCGACGGGTCGCTCAGCATCTTCGGCCAGGAGATCAGCACGCTCGACGTCTCCTCCGCCGAACTCGGCACCAAGCCGCCGGTCCAGATCACCGTCCCGGTCTCCCGGCTCACCCCCCAGGTGGTCGCCGAGCTCAAGCTCGCCCTCCAGGCCCACCCGGGCGACGTCCCGGTCCGCCTGCTGACCACCAACTGGGACAAGAACACCCTCTACGAGCTCGGTTTCCTGGTGAACCCCGACAACGGCCTCGCCTCGGACGTCAAGACCCTCCTCGGCAACCGCGCCTGGGCGGGCGCGGCCGTGCGGGCCTGAGCCCGGTCGCCTGAGGTCGCCTCCGGTCGTCCGGCCGGAGGCGACCTCATCGTCGCGGGGTGGCGCCGTCACCAGGAGGTGGCGTCGTCCAGCGACTGCTGCCAGTAGGTGACCTTGAGGGAGTCGTCCACGTAGACGCCCTTCTCCGGCAGCGACGGGTGGGCCCCGGCGCCGACGCTCCCGCTGCCGGAGGGGCCGCGGAAGTAGACGACCAGGGACGTGGCAGTGCGGCCGTTCGAGCCGTTGGTGCCGTCGGTGGAGGACAGGTCGACGGACGCGTAGCCGGACTCGCCGGGCTTCAGCGTAACGACGGCCTGCGGCTTCGACTCGGCGATGACCGGGGGCACGGACTGGTCCTCGCCGAACCGCACGGCCGGGTAGCCGTGGAGGTAGCAGGTGCCGGGGCCGGTGTTGGTCACCGTGAGCAGCAGGTGGTTCACCGGGCGGTTGAGCGGGGCGGCGACCGTCTTGGTGTTGGCGGCCTGGCAGGTGGTCGGGGCGGCGGGCGCGGAAGGCGCGGCAGGCGCGGAGGTCATCGGCGCGGGGGTCTTCGGAACGGCGGCCGGGGTCTTGCCGGCCGCGCCGACGGACGTGGGGGCCGCCGGCGAGGCGGGTGCGGTGGCCCTGAGCGACGGGCCGGTGGACGTCGCGATGTCCCCGATGTCCCCGTTGTCGTTGCACGCGGCCAGCGAGAGGGCGGCGACCACGACGGTCGCGGCGACGGTGATCGGACGGGTGCGGGAGGTACGGACGGACATGAGGTCGCGCCCCTTTCGGCCTTCGGTCGGACGGTGCGTCCATCGGATGACCGAAGCCTGCGGAACCATCCGTCCCAGCCACCACGTCTGACGGGGCGATAGGTAGGGTGGAACGGCGAACCGGGCTCTGACCAGCGCGACTTGGACGAGCCTGGAACGCCGGAACGGGACGCGGGGGGATCGGAGGGGACGGGTGTCGGAGGGCACGGGGAGCGCGGAGGCGGAGGAGTTCGCGCGGTTGCTGAGCGGACTCAAGACCCGCTCGGGACTGAGTTACGGAACGCTGGCCAAGCGCCTGCACACGAGCACGTCGACGCTGCACCGCTATTGCAACGGCACGGCACTGCCCAACGAGTACACGCCGGCGGAACGCTTCGCACGGGTCTGCCGGGCGACGCCGGAGGAGCTCGTGGAGCTGCACCGGAGCTGGATCCTGGCGGACGCGGCGCGGGCTCGTCGGAGTGCCCCGACCGCACCTCCCGAGGCCCACGCGGAGCCGGCCGTCGACGAGCCGGCCGTCGAGGAGCCTGCCGTCGAGGCGGCGGCGGAGTCCGCTCCGCCACGGCGCCGCCGGAACGCGCTGATCGCCTCCGCCGCGGCCGTCGCCGTGGTGGCCGCCGCAGTGATCGTCGTGCGCCCCGCGATCTGGGGTGCCGGCAGCGATGCGGACGGACGGCAGGAGACCGGCGCGACGGTGTCGGCTGGTCCGGCGGGTACGGCTACGGCTACGGCGGATACGGCCACCGCACCGGAATCGCCCCTTCCCCTCCCCGCCGCCTCCACCGCCGCGGCCGCCGTCACGCCCGCGCCGCCGAGCCCCACCCCCACCGCCGACGCGCCGGCGCCGCTCACCGTCGGCATCCGCCCGTACGTCTACGCCGACCCGTGCAGCCAGCACTTCCTCGTCAACAGCGCGCCCGCCCAGGTCGGCCCGCCGGCCACCGAGCGCGACGCCCCGCGCTGGGCCGCCGCCTACGGCGCGGTCTCCTCCCGCGAACAGCAGGTCGCCCTCACCGTCCAGGGCACCGGAGCGGACACGGTCGTCCTGGAGGCGCTGCACGTGCGGATCACGGCCAAGGGCGCACCGCTCGCGTGGAACGACTACTCGATGGGGGTCGGCTGCGGCGGCGAGGTCGGGACCAAGTCCTTCGACGTCGACCTCGACCGGGGCAGTCCCGTGCTCACCGTCAAGGGCGGCCAGCGCGCATTCCCGTACAAGGTGAGCGCGTCCGACCCCGAGGTCTTCTACGTCACCGCGCACACCAAGGCGCACGACGTCCGCTGGGACCTGACGCTGGACTGGTCCAGCGGCGGCCGCCGCGGCACCGTCCGCATCGACAACGGCGGCACCCCCTTCCGCACCAGCGCCGACGTCAACCGCCCCGGCTACGACTACCCGCTGGGCTACACCGACTGGATCAAGCGGCGGCTGGACGGCTAGAACCAACGCCGTGTAGATAGGGCCTCGGACGGCTGCGTCAAGTTGCCTGAAATGGGACGGAGCTCCTGCTAGAACCGTGTCGACCAAGATCACTGTTCGCTAGGAGCTCCGTGGGTGCTCAGTCTGTCATCTCTCGTGAGGTTGTGGTTGCCGCGGGGGCGTTTGCGCCCAACCATCTCGGTGAGTTGACCCGGATTGTCCCGTTCGAGATGGTTGACGAGGCGCTGGTGCAGACCGGCAGGGTTCAGGCGCGGGTCCGGGATCTGCCGTCTCGGGTGGTGGTGTATCTGCTGCTGGCCGGGTGCCTGTTCCCCGGGCTGGGCTGGCGGCAGGTGTGGCAGCGGCTGACGGCCGGCCTGGACGGTCTGCCGGTCGCCGACCCGACCGGCGGCGCTTTCGCGCAGGCCCGCAAACGGGTCGGCGCCGAGCCGCTGCGCTGGCTGTTCGACGTGCTGCGCGGCCCGGCCGCGGGAATCGGCACCACCGGGGCGTGGTGGCGGGGGCTGCTGGTCTGCGCGATCGACGGCACGACGATCGCGGTGCCCGACAGCCCGGCGAACCTGACCGAATACACCAAGCACCGCTGCAACAACGGCGGTTCGGGGTATCCGGCGCTGCGACTGCTGGTACTGGTGTCCTGCGGCACCCGCACCGTCCTGGACGCGGTGTTCGGGCCGACCACGGACGGGGAGACCAGCTACGCGCCGCGCCTGCTCCGCAGCCTGCGCGAGGGCGTGATCGTGCTGCTGGACCGCAACTTCGCCGCGCAGACCCTGGCGAGCGCCATCGCCGCCACCGGCGCACAGGTGCTGGTCCGGGTGAAGAACGGCCGCCGGCTGCCAGTTCTTCGCCGCTGCGGTGACGGCTCGTACCTGTCCAGGCTCGGCACCGTCGCGGTTCGGGTCATCGACTGCGAGATCACCATCGCCACGGCCACCGGTCGCCGCACCGGCCTCTACCGGCTGGTGACCACCCTGACCGACCACCGGACCCATCCCGCCGCGGAACTGATCACGCTGTACCACCAGCGATGGGAGATCGAGACTGCCTACCTGGAGATCAAGTCCACCATCCTGGGCGGCCGGGTCCTGCGCGCCCGCACCCCCGCCGGCCAGGAGATCTACGCGCTGCTGGTCACCTACCAGGTCCTGCGTCTGGCCATGGCCGACGCCACCGGCGCCCGGCCGGACACCGACCCCGACCGGGCCAGCTTCACCATCGCCCTGAACACCGCCCGCGACCTGGTCATCCAGGCCGCGGGCGTCATCGCGGACACCGTCATCGACCTAGGTTCTGTACGGCGGATCATCGTCGGAGCCAGAGTCGGATTGATGCGACGGTGACGGTGCCGTGGAAGACGTAGGCGCGCTTGTCGTATCT